>JBEKTM010000057.1:0-8882 GCA_049516035.1 Dehalococcoidia bacterium | reverse complement strand
TTATGTCGCACGCGTCGGGCGATAGTGTTAGTGTTTCGGGGCAAAGCCGAAGTGCTAGAAAATAACAGAGGTGAGCTTCACTCTGCTAACTGCGTATTTCAGATACCTTCAGTAATCCGACTCGTCTATATGGTTAGTCGTCCCCGCCATCAGAAAAAATTGAGCAGGTCCGAAGTATTTACCCGTGACCAATATACCTGTCAGTATTGCGGCCGTCAAACTAAGGAGCTTACCTTAGACCACGTTATGCCACGGCGGCGGGGTGGAAAGCATGCCTGGGACAATGTGGTCAGCGCCTGTATTCCTTGCAACAGACACAAAGGCGGACGTACGCCGGATGAAGCAAGGATGAGATTGCTGCACCAGCCGCATCCTCCTCGCAATGATGGTTTCTATATTCCCTATCACCTTCTCAATAATCATGGTGAATGGCAAAAATATCTACCCTCTTTGAATTAACTTAACCCCAATTTGCTCTAAGTTTAATCGGGTTCCTAAGAAAACTACAACTTCTCTTCCGGACGAATTAATTCAGCCAGAGCTATCTCTCTCATCGCCCCATCATCCAATTGTACTGTTACCGTTTCCTTTAGGACGTTAATGCTGATTACCGTGGCTTTACCCCAGGGAGTTGATATTTCTTGTTTCGGCTTAGGCATCTTCTCTTTCACAGCTGCATATTCCTTGCTTTCATATGCCAGGCAGCAAAGGAGCCTCCCACAAATGCCCGATATCTTCATAGGATTCAAGGCCAAACTCTGTTCCTTAGCCATTTTAATAGATACTGAGGCAAAGCTGGTTAGGAAATTCTGACAACATAAAGGATAGCCGCACTTGCCCATGCTACCCAACAGCTTAGCCTCATCCCTTGCCCCCACTTGCCTTAACTCCACCCGTCTTTCCAGAGCATTGCTCAATTTCCGAACCAGGTCCCGGAAGTCCACCCTCTCCTCAGCACTGAAGAATATGGTCAGGTGCTCATCCTGGGAATCATAGCGAGCCGCTAGCGGCTTCATCTTTAACCCAAGTTGGGCTGCCATTTCATGGCACTTTATTAAGGCTTCTTTTTCCAGGTTCCGCCGAGCTTCCTCTAAATCCTCTGCCTCTGCCTGGCGTACTACCTTCATTAATTGCTCGTCTGGGTGGGACGGGGCTTCCAGAGTAATAACTTTAGCCACATCCAGACCACGACCCGTATCCACCACTACATAGTCGTTTACTTGCAGGGATATCTCACCAGCGTCACAGTAGACTAATTTTCCTCTAGGGCGGAATTTAACCCCAATTATGTTAGCCATCAAGATATATTATATTCTAAACTCGGCAATGACATTCTTGTTCAGGATTCTATTTTTTTCTGGGCAAATTAAGCATCAGCCATTCCCAAGCTAAACGGGGATTAACATTCTTAGAGATGTTCTCTTGTAGCAAGCCAAGATTAGTCAAAAACCCTTCGATCTCGCTCAGGCTTAATCCCCTGGCTTGCTCTTCCAGAGTGGTCTCATAATCTACATTGATGATAGCCTCCCTGCAACCCCCCTTAATGAGCATCAAATCACGCCACCAATCGAGCCACCTCTCTATTATTTCTGCCCCGTCTTTTCGATTCTGACTGAATTGGCTGGCTAGCTCCTGGGCATAGGCAAACCTCTGTTCTAAGTTGGCAGTCCATACGGAGACCAGCTTGTCTATCCCTCGAGACCGCTGCTCCAATATCTCGCCATTGGCCAAAGCAGACACTGCCCAACCCAGGCGACCATGACATAATTGAGCCAAAAGCTTCGCTTTATCGGCATCAACCTTATATGAGTTGATGAGTACCTCCTGTACTTGCTCCAATGGCACAGGCTTCAATTCCAGCCGCTGACACCGTGAAATAATTGTCGGCAGGAGGTGTTCCTCTTCAGCAGCTAATAAAAGCCAAACTACCCTGGGCGGGGGCTCTTCCAATATCTTGAGCAAGGAATTAGCCGCTTCAGTAGATAGATATTCAGCGTCATCAATGATAAACACCTTGCACTTACCTTCATACGGCGGCAGATTGGCTAAACGTTGTAGCCCTCTAATATCATCAATGCCAATCTCCGTTTTAGAATCCAAGCCAATAGGGGTAACATCAGCGTGCTTGCCCTCCAGAATTCGCTGACAGGAACGGCATTGACCGCAAGGCAGTTCGGGACCGTCGCAATTCAGGGCTTGAGCTAAATTGATGGCTAAGGTCCCTTTGCCCACATGGCGCGGCCCTACCAGAAGATAGGCGTGGGCTACAGCATCGCTTTTAAGGCTGTAATCCAGCAAAGATAAAATTTTATCCTGTCCGATAACCTGCCACATATTAAATCAGGTCCAGGTTCATCACATCCTGATAAGTCTCCCGGCGCCGAATAAGACGTGCTCGACCCTCCTTCACCATGACTATAGCTGGCCTGGGCATGGCATTATAATTGCTCGCCATGGGGATGGAATAAGCACCGCAAACTGGAATAGCTATGATGTCACCGGAATGCGCTGGAGCCAAGTTGATATCTTTTACTAAAATATCACCAGACTCGCAGAGCTTACCAGCAATGGTAACCACCTCTCTATCTACCTTCAAGGCTTTGTTAGCCACCAAAGCCTCATATTTAGCTTCATAGAGAGCCGGGCGGATATTGTCGCTCATGCCGCCATCAACACAGACATATTTCCTTATGCCCGATATCTCCTTTATCGCCCCGACTTTGTATAATGCCACTCCGGCCTGGCCGACAATGGCCCTTCCGGGCTCGACAATGAGCCGGGGGCGACTCAACCCCAGTTCCGAAATAAGACCGCTCAGCTTGCCAGTTACAGCCCGTGCATAGTCAGCTATTGTAGGCACTTTAGAGTCCAGAGTGTAGGGGACAGCAAAACCGCCACCGATGTCGAATTCGCTAAGGTCGAAGTCGAATTTTCGGTCCATTTCCCGGGCAAAGCGCAGAATAATCTCTATGGCAAGCTCGTAAGGCTGAACTTCGGGCACAGGGGAGCCAAGATGAAAGTGCAAGCCCAGAAGGTTAAGGTTGGAGGCCGACAGAGCCTGGTTTACTGCTTCCTCAGCTTGCCCGGTATCTATGGGAAAGCCAAATTTGCTCTCTATCGTCCCGGTAGTAGTATATTGGTGAGTGTGGGGGTCGACCCCCGGAGTGAGGCGAAGCAAAATATCTTGGCTCATCCCCCTCTCCCCGGCTAGTCCATTGAGTAATTCAATCTCATAGAAGTTGTCCACCACAATTCTGCCAACTCTCAAATCCAGAGCCATATTTAATTCTTCCGGCGTCTTGTTGTTACCATGGAAATAGACCTTGTCCAGAGGAAAATCCACGGAATGGGCAATGCTAAGCTCTCCCCCGGAGACGACGTCGAGTCCCAGGCCTTCTTCCTTAAATATAAGAGCCAGAGCCCCGTTCAGAAAAGCTTTGGAGGCATAGATGACCAGGGTATCAGGATGATATTTACCGAACTCTTTTTTGAATTCACGGCACTTATGGCGGAGGGTGCATTCATCGAAAAGATAGAGCGGCGTGCCGAATTCCTCAGCCAGGTCCACAACATCGCAGCCGCCGATGCAGAGATGACCTTGCTTATTTACCTCAGCAGTGAGGGGAAAAAGAGTTAGCTTGGGCACAGCCTTTGTGTTCATGCTGATATGGTAGCTTGTAATGCCTGGTAAGTCAAAGGTCTTGAATGAACTCTCGACCGCTAGTTAGAAAGCCCTGTCGCATCATCATCCTCCACCCTACTTTAAACCTAAAAGTTTTTGAAGGTTCTCTGTGGGTCTGCAACTATAAATTACGACAACGTATTTCGATCACTTTTCAGACTCCTCTAGGTTTACTTTTTATGATTGAATCTATAGCATTCTGTACTTTGTCCCGCCCGTAAATTAATTTAAATTTATCAAATATTTCTAGTGCTTCCTTCAGGTATTTGAGAGCGTTGTCCAGATCGCCTTTGTCTCTGTAAATAACCCCGATATTGCCTAAACCATTGGCTTCGCCCTGCTTATACCCTTCTTCCCTATAAAGCTTCAGCGCTTCCTGCTGGTATCTGAGTGCGTTGTCCAGGTCGCCTTTGTCTCTGTAAATAACTCCGATATTACCTAAACCATTGGCTTCGCCCTCTTTGTACCCTACCTCTTTGTCAATCTTCAGTGCCTCCTGATGGTATTTGAAAGCGTTGTCCAGGTCGCCCTTGACGTAGTAAATAAGCCCGATGTTGCCTAGACCATCGGCTTCGCCCCGCTTGTCCCCTATCTCCTTGTCAATCTTCAGCGCTTCCTGCTGGTATTTGAAAGCCTTGTCCAGATCACCTTTGGCTCTGTAAATAAGCCCGATATTGCCTAAATCCGTGGCTTCGCCCTGCTTGTATCCTACTTCCCTATGAATCTTCAGCGCTTCCTTCTGGTATTTGAGAGCGTTGTCCAGGTCGCCTTTGTCTTTGTAAATAAGCCCGATATTGCCTAAATTCGTGGCTTCGCCCCGCTTGTATCCTACTTCCCTATGAATCTTCAGCGCTTCCTGATGGTATTTGAAAGCGTTGTCTAGATCGCCTTTGGCGTCGTAAATAACCCCGATATTGCCTAAATCCGTGGCTTCGCCCTGCTTGTATCCCACCTCCTTGTCAATCTTCAGCGCTTCCTGATGATATTTGAGAGCGTTGTCCAGATCGCCTTTGGCGTAGTAAATAAGCCCAATATTGCCTAAACATACAGCCATCCCGTATTTATCATTTATGAATTTTGCAATCCCTAATCCTTCGTTAAAAGCGCCGTGTGATTCGATTAACTTACTTTGTTCGAAGAAGCACATGCCAATTTGTATATGTAACGCCAATCTTTCGGAATCTGTTATGTATCCGAGAGACAAGCATTTTCTAAATAGTTCGATACTTTTTGAATATTGATAGGTCTCAAGAAATTGAAAGGCTTCTACTAATAATTCTTTCTTATCCCCCCTTATGGACACATCATCAAGAAGACCATTTATATAAGATGCCATCATTGGCAATTTCGATTGCGACTCTTTCCATTTGTCTATGAGCTCACTTTGTTTAATCACATTATCCTTAGATAGAATATTCCATAGTCCTTTACCCTGATAGAAAGTCTCGGGTAATTTTTCAAGACTCGATACAAATAAAAGCCGTTCTTCCAATTCTGAACCTGCCTCCCATGTCTTATAAACGCGAATTTCTCTGCCATTTGTTAAAACCAATAGCAAAAACCCTTTCCAGCAAGCATAATTAAAAGCTTGAGATAGGTGAGAATCCAGATTTTCAGACAAATCTTTGCATTCAACAGAAATTCTTGGTTTTCCATTTAGTTCGACCACAATGTCCGCCTTCTTGTTTCTCACTTTGTGTTCAAAATCTAAATCTACACCCATATCGTAGCCTAACAACGTAAGCAATGGTGTGACAATCTTTATTTTTACGTTCTCTTCTACCTTGCCCTCGCGTTTTCTTTTTACCTCCTTTGCTAAGTCGATATTCGCAATTTTTTTGATATCTTCAATCTTAGGTTTCATGAGATTTTGTCGTCCTTTTTACCTGCTGTTTCGGCGAACCACAAGTCTCCCTACTCTGGTTTGCCCACTGCTATGATAGTGCTCCTTATCCTCCTCACCACACAAAATTCCACCACAATCGCTTAGTTCGGATTAGCGCTTTAGCTTCGCTATTACAGCGTCGGCGACCTGGCTGGTGCCTACGGCGGTGGCGGGGTCAAGCTTCAAATCATAGGTGACATTCTTGCCTTCGGCTATGACCTCAGCTATGGCGCTTTCCAACCTATCGGCGCTATCCTTCTCTCCCAGATGACGCAGCATCATCACCCCGGAGAGCATCATAGCCATGGGATTGACTTTATTTTGCCCGGCGTATTTAGGGGCGCTGCCATGGGTAGGCTCAAAGATAGCTACCTCATCCCCGATGTTGGCTCCCGGCGCTATGCCCATGCCGCCAACCAACCCGGCACAAAGGTCGGAAATTATGTCGCCGTATAGATTAGGCAGCACAAGGACATCGAACGTCCGGGGCTTCCTGACCAGCTCCATGCAAATTGCGTCCACAAGCATATCGCTAAATGCTATGTCGTTATACTCTCTGGCTACTTCACGGGCAGTATCCAGAAAGAGCCCGTCGGAGAATTTCATTATGTTAGCCTTGTGAACCGCGGTCACCTTTTTTCTGCCGTTCTGTCGGGCATATTCAAAAGCAAATTTGACAATCCGCCGGCTCGCTGTTTGAGATATAACCTTCAGGCTTACAGCAGAGTCTTTCTTTATCTCTTTTCCCGTGGCATTGAGGACTAAATCCAGCAATTTCTTGGTTCCCGAATCACCTTTGGCAAATTCGATACCGATATAGAGGCCTTCGGTATTCTCTCTGACCACCACTATATTCACGTCTTGGAACGGCGTTTTTATACCGGGGTACACCTTATAAGGACGGAGACAGGCATAAAGGTCTAAGGCTTGCCTCAAAGCGACATTAACGCTCCGGAAGCCTGCGCTTATGGGCGTGGTCACCGGTCCCTTAAGAGCGACTTTGTTTTTCTTTATGGACCGGAGGGTTTGGTCAGGGAGAGGTGTGCCAAACTCATCTTGAGCCTGACTACCTATAATAACAGGATCCCACTGGAACTTGACCCCAGTAGCTTCCAGCACTCGACGTGTCGCCTCAGCTACTTCAGGACCTATGCCATCGCCAGGGATAAAAGTTACTCTATGTTTCATAATAGCCATCACCCTCACCTTAATCCTCTCCCACTCGCCTGCTGGAGTCATACGGCGAGCAGGTCAAGGGAGCGGAAAGTTAACTTGAAATGACAAAACCTCTATGCTTCTGTATGTAGGGGATAAGCCCACCCTCTTTAAGGATGGCGGACATTATCGGCGGTATCTTGCTACAGCTTAATGTAATCCCAGAAGTTAGATTAGCAACCGTGCCACCGGTCAAATTTATCTCCAGCTCATTGCTGTCGCCGATTTTATCGGTGTCACAAAGCAGGATGGGCAATCCCTGGTTTATGGCGTTGCGGAAAAAGATGCGCGCTGCCGTTTTGGCTAAAATAGCGCCTACCCCCGACATTTTGATTACAACCGGAGCATGTTCCCGACTGGAACCCAGACCAAGATTTTTGCCCGCTACTAAGATGGCTATACCTGCGTCTGCTGCTGACAAAGCCTTTACCCTGGAGGCAAATTCAGGCGCAGCATCCTCCAAGACATGCTGGGCAAGTTCCGGCAAATTGCTCCTCAGATGAGCAAACCTGCCGGGGATAACATCGTCTGTGGAGATATTATCTCCCAGTTTAATGGCTTTACCCTTGAGCACCAAATCTGCCATTACATGAACTCCCTGGGGTCGGTAATCTCACCCTTTATGGCTGAGACGGCGGCAGTGGCCGGGCTAGCCAAGTATACCATAGCCTCGGCGTTGCCCATCCTGCCCTTAAAATTACGATTCGCGGTAGAAATACAAACCTCGCCATCTCCCAATACCCCCTGATGAAGGCCAAGGCAAGCGGTGCAACCCGGCGGCAGGACAATCGCCCCAGCTTCAATTAAGCTCTGGATATAGCCTTTTTCTATAGCTCGAATGAGCACCTGTCTGGAAGCTGGCGCTATGAGCAATCTAGTACCGGGATGCCTCTTCTGACCTTTAAGAATACTTGCAGCCACAGCTAAATCCTCCAGACGCCCGTTAGTACAGGTGCCAATAAATGCCTGCTGGATTTTGACTCCTTTTGCTTGAGCCACGGGACAGACGTTATCCACAGCGTGGGGAAATGAGAGCATTGGCTCAAGCTGGTCGAGATTCACAGATACGACCCGTTCATAACTTGCTCCAGCATCGGGAGATAGAAGCTGGTATTTGTCACCCCGCCCATGTTCTCTGAGGAAATCCCGTGTGATTTTATCGCTGGGAAACAGCCCAACCTTAGCCCCGGCTTCCACAGCCATATTGGCGATGGTGAGACGCTGCGACATAGTCATTTTAGCCAAGGCTTTGCCACCAAATTCCAAAGCTTTGTAATTAGCACCATCAGCGCCAATCTGACCGATGAGATGCAAAATTAAGTCCTTGCCATAAATTCCCCGAGGGAAGTCACCATTCAGCTCGATGAGAAAACTTTCCGGCACCCGAAACCATGTTTTACCCAGAGCTAAGACTACGGCAACATCGCTGGAACCCATGCCCGTAGCAAAAGCTCCTAAAGCACCAGCAGTAACAGCATGGGAATCTGCACCCACAATGACATCCCCGGGATTGGCGAATTTTTCCGCGACCAATTGGTGGCATATGCCCTCACCTACCTCGTAGATGCGACAGCCTGTTTCCTCAGCGAAGCGGCGCAGCAGAATATGATCATTAGAAAGCTGCTGAGCGGGGCTGGGAGCAGCATGGTCCAGGAATATTATCGTTTGTTGCGGCTTAGCCAAGGCTTTAAAACCGCTTTCCTTGAACTGTCTTATGGTCAGAGGTCCGGTGGTATCCTGGACAAAAGTCCAATCCACATCCGCAATCACGACGTCCCCAGCTTCGGCCTCGCCATGCGATTTAAGGCTCAGGATCTTCTCGGCTAATGTCTTGCCCATATATAGCTCTAAATCCTAATTTCTAAACTCTAAACAAATCCAAAATCCCAAGTTCAAATACCAAAACCCTATTGTCCCACTCTGCTCCACTATTTTAATCGCTTTCTTTTGCTATAATCAATAACATGCCTGATTACAAACCAAGCACGCTAGGTTCCACCCGATGCGGCAGGAGCATCTTTTACTGGGGCAAGCAGACTTATGTCATGGGCGTGATAAATGTTTCCCCGGATTCTTTCTCTGGCGATGGACTGGCAGATG
>JBEKTM010000056.1:0-9052 GCA_049516035.1 Dehalococcoidia bacterium | reverse complement strand
CGATTAAGAGCTTGGTTGCCGTTAACGGTTGACGTTGAGGGATACAAAAAACGCCGTCGTGATTCCTTGCAAAGATTGGCTTTATATCTGGCTGAGCAGGTGAAATCAAGACGCCGTGCCATAACGATGGAGCCAATGCCTGCTGACGAACGCCGTATTGTTCATTTAACTTTGGCTGATAATCCTGATGTAATAACTCAGAGCATAGGCGAAGGTGAGAATAGAAAGGTGGTTATTTTACTGAGGCAAGTTTAGCCATGTTCAAGGAAATAAGCACTAAAGTCAACTTTATTCAGTTGGAAGAAAATATCCTTCGCTTCTGGAAAGAGCAGGGAATTTTTAACAAGAGTATTGAAATAAGAAAAAAGGGACCACATTATGCCTTTTATGAAGGCCCACCTACAGCTAATGGCAGCCCGGGAGTTCATCATGTGCTATCTCGTCTATACAAGGACGCCGTTTGTCGCTACAAGACGATGAAGGGTTATCATGTGCCACGAAAAGCCGGGTGGGATACTCATGGTTTGCCTGTTGAATTGGAGGTAGAGAGCTCTCTTGCCCTTACCAGTAAGACTCAAATTGAAGAGTATGGAGTAGCTCGATTCAATGACCATTGTCGGCAAAGCGTTTTCAAATATATTAAGGAATGGGAAAACATGACCGAGCGGCTTGGTTACTGGTTGGACATGGAACATCCTTATATGACATTAGACAATAGCTATATTGAATCCTGCTGGTGGATAACGAAGCAGCTATGGGACAAGGGCTTAATTTATCAGGGCTATAAAGTAACGCCGCATTGTCCTAGATGTGGCACGTCTCTTAGCTCTCACGAGGTGGCTTTAGGTTACCGAGATGATGCTGAAGATCCGTCGGTTTATATAAAGTTTAAGGTAAAACCATCACCGATAGCTGATACTGTCAAGCAAAGGAGACTCTATGAACTCGCATATGGTAAAGATACTTATTTACTCGCGTGGACGACCACGCCATGGACTCTGCCAGGCAATACTGCTTTAGCTGTAGCTTTTGATGCTGATTACGCTTTGCTAGAAGTAGGCGGCAATTATCTCATTCTGGCTGATGCCCTGCGCGAGAAGGTGGGGCTAGGCGATTATAAAGTGGTTGAAGTGTTAAAGGGAAGCGACCTAGCAACGATAAATGGGGTAAACTACGAGCCACTTTATAATCCTCACCAGTTTAATGTAGAGCGGAGACGTATAGAGTTCATTAATGAAGCTCGGGTATTAGGATCGCCGCAGTTAAAATTACAGAAGCTAGGAGAAGGAGAAAAGTTAACCTATAAAATAATTGCTGCCGATTTTGTGTCTATGGAAGAGGGGACCGGCATAGTGCATGTCGCCCCTGCTTTTGGCGAGGACGACTTTAAAGTTGGAATACATCCTGATTATCGCCTGAATTTTGTCCAGCCTGTGGATTTGGAGGGTAATATTACCGGCACCTATCCTTTTGCTGGCAAGTTTGTTAAAGATGCTGACCCTTTTATCCTCGATGACCTTAAATCACGTGGTTTGCTTTATCGCAGTGAGAAGGTTATTCATACCTACCCTTTCTGCTGGAGGTGTGAGACACCTCTTCTCTACTATGCTAAACCAGCTTGGTATATCAGGACAACAGCAGTGAAAGAAGAACTTATCTCGGGCAATAACGAAATAAACTGGTACCCTGATTATATTAAGCACGGTCGTTTTGGCGATTGGCTGGAGAACAACGTTGATTGGGCTTTTTCCCGGGAGAGGTATTGGGGCACTCCGCTCAATATTTGGCGCTGTTCTTCTTGCGACAATTATGAGTGTGTCGGCAGTGTGGACGGATTAAGGGCGCAGGCAAGTCTCAAGGGCTTAACTACGCCCCTGGATTTACATCGCCCCTATATAGATGAAATAACATTTGCCTGTTCTAAATGTGATGGCAGGATGCAGCGTGTTCCCGAGGTAATTGATTGTTGGTTTGACTCCGGAGCTATGCCCGTAGCTCAGTGGCATTATCCTTTTGAGAACAAAGATAAGTTTAAGCAGAATTTTCCCGCCGATTTTATTTGCGAGGCTGTGGACCAGACCAGAGGCTGGTTTTACAGTTTACATGCTATATCTACTCTACTTTTCAATCGTCCTTGCTTCAAGAATGTCATCTGCTTAGGGCACGTTGTCGATGCCCAGGGTGAGAAAATGAGTAAGTCCAAAGGCAATGTAATCGATCCCTGGGCTGTGATTAATAACTATGGTGCCGATGCTCTAAGGTGGTATATGCTGGTTTCTACTCCAGGAGAAGATAACCATCGTTTCTCCACTAAGATGCTTGAAGAGACGATACGTAAGTTTTTTCTTACCTTATGGAATACATATTCCTTTTTTACTCTTTATGCCAATATCGATCGCTTCATTCCTCAGCCCTTGGAAGTTGGTGGGAACCAGCCAAAAGCGTTCACGGAGCTGGATAATTGGATTGGTTCCGAGCTTAATGGGCTTGTAAACGAGGTTTCCAAATTGATGGATGGCTATAATCTTACTGCTGCCGCACGCAGAATTGAGAAGTTTGTAGACAATCTATCTAATTGGTATGTGAGAAGAAACCGCCGCCGGTTCTGGAAGAGTGAGGGCGATGCTGATAAATTAGCCGCATATACTACACTATATCAATGCCTGGTGACTTTGTCTCAATTGTTGGCTCCGTTCGTGCCATTTATTGCTGAGGAGCTTTATCAAAACTTGTTTCGCTCTGTTAACCCTCAAGCTAGAGAAAGCGTTCATTTAACTGATTTCCCCGTAGCGGATGAGGCTAAAATCAATGATAAGTTAAACAGCGATGTTGAGCTAGCTATGAAAATATCTAGTTTGGGGAGGGCGGCACGGGCTAAGGCCGGGATTAAAGTGCGCCAGCCACTGAGTAAAGCCGTGGTCGGTGTAGAGACAGATGGGGAGAAAGAAGCTTTAGAGAATTTAGCTACAGAGGTGTCGGAGGAGATAAATGTTAAGCAACTCGTCATATTGAGTGAAACAAAGGAACGAGAGGAATCCCGATGCTATCGAGACATGCCAGATTACATCGTAGCCAACGATGTTAGATACTGGGTGGCTATAAGCACTGAGTTGCCCCCTGAGCTAATTGCCGAGGGAGTAAATAGAGAACTTGTGCGTCACCTCCAAAACATGCGGCGCAATGCCAAGTTTGATATCACAGACCACATCATTACTTATTATCAGACGAAGGAATCACTCATCAAGCAAGTAATAGATTCCTTTGCTGGCTATATTAAACAAGAGACCTTATCTGAGGAACTCATTAATAGTCTGCCTCCTGACGGGGCTTATAGTGAGAAACACCACATCTCGAATAGTGAGGTCTCTTTGGCAATCAAAAAGGCAAATCCTAAATCCTAATCTCTAAAGATTAAAAACTCCCAAATTCAAATTTCCAAGTTCAAAATAGAGACGTTTTGGTTACTAAGCATGGGATTTGAATGAAGGAAGCTGGTCCTAGGAACTCGTGCGTTCTACCAATCGTGCTGATGTTGTTTTAGTATCTTCGCCTCTGACGAAGACTATTTCTACCTCTTCGCCAATCTCGCTGCTCCGAATGGCTTGAACAAGGTCAGCGACATCGCTTATTTCTCTATCTCCGAAGCGAATGATGATGTCACCTTCTCTCAATCCCGCAGCGTCTGCTGGGCCATCAGCAACTACTTCGACGATACGTGCTCCCTTGTCAACAGAAAGATTCTCTGATGTGGCTAGTAAAGGGGTCACGGTAGATACGCTTACTCCTAGCCACGGATAGGTCACGTGACCATAGCGAATTAGATCCTCAATGATGGGCTTAGCCTCGTTACTACTTATGGCATACCCCATACCTTCCACCCCGGACGCAACTATCTTAACGCTGGTAATGCCTATCACATCACCGGCCATGTTGACCAGTGGGCCGCCACTATTGCCAGGATTGATAGCTGCCGTGGTTTGAACTAAGCCGTAAAGGGTATTTTCCTCAACGCTCACGGATACATTTAAGCGACTGACTATGCCCTCAGACGCTGTTATTCCTTCTCCCAGCGCATTTCCAATAGCCAGTACCCACTCACCGACAGATGATAAGCTTGAGTTGCCCCAGTAGATATAAGTCAAATTTGCAGCATCTATCTTTATCACGGCTAGGTCAGATAAGTTATCAGCACCTACTATATTAGCGTGGAAAGTTCTGCCGTCAGCCAACTCTACGTAGATGCTCTGGGCGTCTTCTACTACATGGTTGTTGGTGGCAATATATCCTTTATCGTCGATAATTATCCCGGACCCAGCGGCAGTTTCCGTATATTGATGGCCAAAGAAATCAGAGGTGATTATCTCTGTGGTTACGGAAACCACCGAGGGCATTACCTTGGCAACTACCGGGAGAAAATCAGGCAAGGGAGTAGCTGGCTCGTTCTCCAATGGAAATGTCCAGTTGGAATCAGTGTATTGAGTTGAGTTACTAGACTGAGTTGAGTTACCAGACTGGGTTGGATTAGATGCTGGGGAACGAGATAGAGCCCAAATGCCGGCGCTTAACGCTAACGCTAGCAATATTACGACAACTAGGATGTATTTTTTAGACATTTTTCGTCATGTTTATTATAGCATTGTTACCTTTTCAGCAGGAGCTTCTGTGTCCGACTTCAAGACAGAGGGTGTCAAACCGTTTGGGCCAAGCAGACTTGACAATTGAGAATTCTAATTCTTATAATGAAAAGAAACCCAGGTTTGCCGCATCCTTTAGGATCGACCTACGAGATTTGGCTTTCTCTATACTCTTGTAATAAACAGTGAGTAAGTATATTTTCGTTACTGGTGGCGTAGTTAGTTCTGTGGGCAAGGGAATTTCAGTAGCCTCTATCGGCAGAATATTGAAAAGCCGTGGCATATCTGTCTCTGTACAAAAGCTTGATCCTTATCTGAATGTTGACCCAGGGACAATGTCTCCTTACCAGCACGGTGAAGTTTTTGTTACTCAAGATGGTGCTGAGACTGATTTGGATTTGGGACACTATGAGAGATTTATTGGAGTGGAGCTGACCCAGGCTTCTAACGTTACTTCTGGTCAAGTCTATTCTGCTGTCATTGCTCAGGAGAGACGAGGAGATTTTCTGGGAGGCACAATCCAGGTGGTTCCTCACGTGACTAACGAAATAAAGAGGCGTGTAAGGAAAGTAGCCGAAATATCTCAGGCTGAGATAATTATTGTTGAAGTTGGCGGCACTGTGGGGGATATTGAAGGGCAACCCTTTCTTGAAGCTATAAGGCAGATGAGAAAAGATGAAGGTAGAGATAATGTGTTATACATTCACGTCACTTTTTTGCCGCACATTGCTGCTACCGATGAACTAAAGACCAAGCCCACTCAACACAGCGTCAACGAACTAAGGAGAATTGGTATTCAACCCGACGTTATACTGTGTCGTAGCGATAAAGAAATATCTGAAGGGATAAAGGATAAAATATCGCTATTTTGCGATGTGGATAAAGAGGCAGTTATTCCCTTAGTAACCAGCGAAACCATTTACGAGGTACCTTTACTGCTTGAAGATGCTGGATTAGGAGACTTCATAGTTCGCCGATTGGGATTAAGGGCCGGGGAAAGTCATTTAACAGGGTGGCGAGATATGGTAGACAGGTTGAAGGCTCCTAGAGAGCCTGTAATCATTGGATTAGTGGGCAAATACGTGGGCCTTCGGGATGCTTATTACTCCGTGCGTGAAGCATTGTGTCATGCAGCATTAGCTCACAGCCGCGGCGTGAAAATTGAGTGGTTGGATTCAGAGCAATTGGATGGCACGGCCGATGATAAACTGAGGCAAGTTCAAGGTATAATTGTTCCTGGTGGCTTTGGTTATCGAGGAATTGAAGGCATGATAAAAGCTGCCAAATTTGCTCGGGAAAGGAAAATCCCTTACTTGGGTTTATGTCTGGGAATGCAAGTTATGGTGATCGAATTTGGTCGTCATGTTTTTCGTACTGACAAAGTAAATTCCACTGAATTTGATGCTAGCAGTGCTTATCCTGTTATAGATCTCCTCCCTGAGCAGCATGGTGTGGAGCAAAAAGGGGGAACTATGAGGCTGGGGACTTATCCTTGTCATCTGGTGGCGGGAACGGCAGCAGCTCACGCCTATGACACTGAAGTGGCCTATGAAAGGCATCGCCACCGTTATGAGTTTAACAATCATTTCCGCCAGCCGTTGGAGGAAGCCGGTCTTGTACTCTCTGGGTTATCTCCTGATGGGAGGTTAGTGGAAATTACCGAATTACGGGATCATCCTTGGATGCTTGCCTGCCAGTTTCACCCTGAGTTCAAATCTCGCCCTGATTCTCCTCACCCGCTATTCTTAGGATTTATTGGAGCAGCCAAGGAAACGCTTGTTGAAGGTGCTCAAACAAGCTTACCTTTAAATTAGGAAAATGAAGATATTCTTAGATACTGCTAATATAGAGCATATCCGCAATGGAGTGAGGCTGGGGGTGGTCACAGGGGTAACTACCAACCCTAGCCTTGTATCGAAAGAAGGCAAGGTCGATTATCGAAGGTTAGTCAAAAAAATCTGCTCCATTGTTCCAGGCCCGGTATCTACTGAAGTATTAAGCCAGGATGTTCAAACGATGGTGACTGAAGCCAGAGAAATAGCCAAATGGGCGAAAAATATCGTGATTAAGATACCAGCCAGCCTTGAAGGAGTGGAAGCTACCTCAGTGCTGGCCAAGGAAGATATAAGGGTGAATTTCACTTTATGCTTCACCTTGAATCAGGCTATGTTGGGAGCAGCAGCAGGAGCAACTTTTGTGAGCCCCTTTGTGGGCAGATTGGATGACATTGGTGAGGATGGTATGAAAGTGGTGTCTGATATAGTGGAATACCTCGACTATTATCAACTGCCCACTCAGGTTATTGCTGCCAGCATCAGACATCCTCAACATTGTTTAATGGCAGCTAAGGTTGGTGCTCATATTGCTACAGTGCCTTACGAGGTGTTACTACAAATGATACGACACCCTCTAACAGATATTGGCATTGAACGTTTTAGGGGTGATTGGAAGAAGGTGATGACGAGAGAGGAATTACTGTAAAGGTTCCCACAACCATAAATATAAAAAAGGTATTTAAAGAGAGGTTACTATGTCAACTATGACGGAACTAGAAAACAAAAATCGAGATGAGCTGGAGGCGATGGCTAAGGAGTGTGGCATCATCGGCTATACTACTTTGAAAAAGCCTGAGCTTATCTATCGCATCTTGCAAGCAGAAGCACAGCAACAGGGTAATATATTTATAACAGGCGTCTTGGAAACCATCAGCGAGGGCTATGGCTTCTTGCGACAGGATACTTTCCGACGTGGTGCTAATGATGTCTATGTATCAAATTCTCAGATCCGCCGTTTCAACTTAAGAGATGGCGATACTGTTTGTGGCCAGGCTAGACCTCCTAAAGAAGGCGAAAAATATTACAGCTTACTTCGAGTAGACAGTATCAATGGACTTGACCCTGAACTAGGGAGGACACGCCGCAATTTTGGTTCGTTGACGCCCACTTTTCCAAATAAGCTCATCAATCTGGAAACAACGTCAGATGAGTTATCCACTCGTCTAATCAACCTAGTGACACCTATAGGCCGGGGACAAAGAGGGCTTATTGTATCACCACCTAAGGCAGGCAAGACTGTGCTTCTTCAAAAAATTGTCAACGCTATAACTACTAACTACGATGATATTCACCTCATGGTTTGCCTTATTGGAGAAAGACCCGAAGAAGTCACCGATATGAAGAGGTCAGTTAAGGCCGAGGTTATTGCTGCCACCTTCGATGAACCGGTAGAAAGCCAGACTCGGGTAGCGGAATTAGCATTAGAGAGAGCCAAAAGGCTAGTAGAAATGGGCAAAGATGTGGTCATACTCCTTGACGGCATTACCAGACTTACAAGAGCTTACAACTTAGCCCTGCCCCCTAGCGGGCGTACTTTATCTGGCGGTATTGATTCAACAGCCTTGCATCCTCCCAAGCGCTTTTTCGGTACTGCTCGCAATCTTGATGAGGGGGGGAGTCTAACCATCATTGCTACTTGCCTCGTGGATACCGGCAGCCGCATGGATGAACTCATATATGAGGAGTTTAAGGGAACAGGTAACATGGAACTCCACTTAGATAGAAAATTATCTGAGCGAAGGATCTTCCCGGCTATAGATATTATGCCTAGCGGCACAAGGAGAGAAGAGCTTTTGCTGGATGAAAATACCTTGAAACAAGTATGGTTGCTCAGGCGTGTGATTAATATGATAGATAGCGACTCACCTAATCACGGCGAGGCTACACAAAGGATCCTGGAACGGCTAGCCAAGACAAAGAATAACGCTGAATTCTTAGCCACTCTATCCAAGGATATGTAGGGGATATTATGGCCCCGCCTGTCACTCCGAACGAAGTGAAGAAGCGAAGCAATCCCAGCTGGCTAGACAAATTCAAACTGAGGGTCAAAAAAGCTTTGGGCATGCATATTTTCCTGTGTGGCAGTTGTCAATGGGACTGGAGAAGCGCTTGTCATCGCCCTGAGCGCCCTAACGCCACCTGGTGCCCTGATTACGCGAAGAAGGGGAGCTAACTAAATTTCCGCTTATTTAAGCTGGTTCCTTGAATAGTCGAGAACCCTTCTGGCCACGACGAGCATATTAATCTGCCCCGTTCCTTCAAAGATATCATTTATTTTGGCATCGCGCATCCACTTCTCCAATAGGTACTTTCGAGAATAGCCCAGCGGCCCCATAATCTCGACTGCTTTCTGAGTGATTTTGGTAACGGCAAGTCCAGCTTTTGCCTTAGCCATTGATGACTCCAGACTATTGGGTTGAAACTGGCTCATCATCCATAGAGCCCGCAAGGTAAGAAGCTTGGCCGCCTTGTAATTCGCTTCCATTTCTATTATATCCCGTTCCAAGGCGGAGAGCTTCTGTCTGGGTGTACCATAGCGTATTTTTATGCCTTCGTTCTCCAGTGTTTCTTTAACAAAATCCA
>JBEKTM010000055.1:0-9181 GCA_049516035.1 Dehalococcoidia bacterium | reverse complement strand
ACCTCTTCAGTTCGAACCATTGCTTGAGAAATTGATATTGTTGATATTTGTGGTAGTAAATCTCGTGGTCCAGTTTTTTGCTCCAGAGCTCCAGAGATTTCGGTTGGCGCCTCCGGATAGCTTCCTCCCAGGTATTCCAGGCGGCCAGGCCGCGAGCCTCTTTCAATGCCATAAACAAGGTGTAAGTTTCGAGCCACGTAGCATTTTGCTGACAGAAAAGCTCAAATTGCTTCCGCTCGCCCGGAGCAGCTATCCTCTGGAAAGTCTCAAAGGACTTTTTCAACAAGGGCGTCTTAAACTTGATGACTGAGTCATAGTCAACTCTGTCTTTAGGAAAGGAAGGTATATCATTCAAGTCAGTCTGTTCCAGGAACTTGTCTTCGACCAATCTTTCCAGACTTATAAGTAGCGGATTTCCAGCGAAGACCGAAAGACACTGGTAAGGAGAATTGCCACTGCCAGTGGGTCCCAGGGGCAAAACTTGCCAAAGGCGCTGTCCAGTGCTGGCCAGAAAATCTGCGAATTGATAAGCCTCTCTCCCTAAGTCTCCTATCCCGAATCGGCCCGGGAGTGAGGTCGGGTGCAATAATATGCCACTTGCTCTAGGAAAGCTCATGCTAACTTATCCCTTATCTGGGTCATCTAGGTCTGGGATGGAAGAGCTGAAAATTTCACCGTGCTTTCTATTGTCCACGACAGATTTGATATCTTGGAATCTTTGCTTACATCAGTATACAATAGGACATAGCAGTAAACAACGCTTGCTGACAGGATTGCTGCGATTAACAAGAGGACTTTCTACTCTGACGTGGGAGCAAAAATGTCTGTAGACCTAGAACTTTTGACTCTAGGCATTGACCTGGGGGGTAGTAAAATATTGACGGCACTAGTTAACCCTCGGGGTAAAATGCTTTCGAGTGATGAGAGTGTAACGCCTGCCCTAAAGGGTCGCGAGGCGGTTATCCAGTCCATTCTGGACTCGACAAATCGTGTCTTGAAGCAAGCCAGTGTTGCCATTTCAGAGATTTGTGCCATAGGAGTTGGGGTTGCCGGCATCTCCAATCTTGAAACAGGCATTTTATTTACTTCCCCGAATCTGCCAGGATTGCGAGATATTCCATTGAGAGACATAATGCAACAAAGGCTGGGTAAGAAGACATTTGTCATCAATGATGCCAATGCCGCTGCGCTAGGGGAATTGTATTTCGGAACAGCCCGAGGTGCTCGCAACTTCATTTATGTTACTCTCAGCACAGGTATCGGCGGAGGCATTGTCATTGACGGCAAAATCTATACTGGAGCCATTGGTGCTGCTGGTGAGGTGGGGCATATGACCATCGATGACAACGGCCCCGTCTGTAACTGTGGGAACAGAGGTTGTTGGGAGATGCTGGCTTCAGGGACAGCTCTAGCCAGAGAGGCAAAGCACCGGATTAAAGAGGGAGTCAAGACGTCTATTCTGGAATATACTGGGGGTGATGTAGAAAAGGTGACAGCACAGGTCATTCATAGCGCAGCACAGCAAGGCGATAGCTTGGCTAAGGAACTTATCGCTCAGGCTGGCTATTATGTGGGTGTGGGGCTGGCTAATTTAATAAACATATTCAACCCTGAGTTGATAGTCATCGGTGGTGGTTTGTCAAATATTGGTGATATGTTGCTTGAGCCAGCCTTGAAGACAGCTGAAGCGAGAACATATAAAGAGGCTTTCCAAGCGGTGCGCTTTGCTTCCCCCATGCTGGGTCGAAACTCTGGTGTGCTCGGCGCCGCTGCCTTCGCCCTCCAGGAGGTGAGAAAACTACCTTGTAAGTGAAAAAACACGGTAAGTCGTGAGGTGATGTGATGAACATATCTATTGGCAAGCTAAGAGGGCTCCAACAATTGGCTGATTCCAAGGGCATGATGACAATGTGTGCCATTGACCATAGAGGGGCGCTCAAGCGAGCCCTGAATGTGAAAAACCCCGCTGCGGTGAGTTACCAGGATATAGTTGATTTTAAGCTTGACCTATGCCAGGCGGTAGCGCCGTTTGCCAGTGCCGTATTGCTTGACCCGGAATATGGAGCCGGTCAGGCTATAGCCGCAGGCCTTCTGCCTGGATCTAAGGGGCTTCTGGTCAGCATGGAAAAGACTGGTTATACCGGAGACAGTGCAGCTAGAATTACCGAGCTTCTGTCCGGCTGGAGTGTGAAAAAGGCGAAGAAAATGGGAGCTTCAGCGGTCAAGCTTTTAATCTACTTCAGGCCCGACCTAAAGGATATCGCTTCAAAACAGCTCGATTTGGTGGCGAAGCTAGCTGACCAATGTCTGAAAGAGGATATAGCCTTTCTGGTTGAACCGGTAAGCTATCCTATTGAGGAAAAAGAACGCATAAATCAATGTGGGGCATCCTCAAAAGAGTTCGCCGAGATAAAACCTAGTCTAGTAATCGAAACTGCCCGGCAGATTACTGCCTTGCCCATTGATGTGTTGAAAGCAGAATTTCCGGCAGATATTAAGTTTGAGCAAAATGAGAGAAAGCTGCTGGAGCTATGCCAAGAGTTAAACCAGGCATCTCGGTTACCCTGGGTGCTGCTCAGTGCTGGCGTTGATTTCAACTCATTTAAAAAACAGGTAGAGATAGCTTGTAAGGCAGGAGCTTCTGGTTTTCTGGCAGGGCGTGCCCTGTGGCAAGAAGGTGCCAAAATTCATTCTCGAGGAGAAAGGATGAATTTTTTCCAGAATACAGCTGCTCCGAGGTTGCAGGAACTGGCTGAGATAGCCGATAGCTATGGTAACCCTTGGTATGCCAGGCTGGGAACTGAAAACGGCAAATTCACACCGCTGGCTGACGGCTGGTATCGGAGTTATTGATGGGTAATACTTTGAAAAGGCGAAGCGGTGAGATGAAACGTTCCAACTTTTTTGGAAGGCGAACAAAAATAGTATGCACCATCGGGCCGGCTAGTGGCTCGGCTGCCGTGATTGAGCAACTGATAAAGGCCGGCATGAATGTCGCCAGATTTAATCTATCTCACGGTACCTACAGAGAACACACCCGTCATATCCAGACCATAAGGAAGCTGTCCCATCGTCTGGCAATCCCTGTAGCCACAATTATAGATTTGCCCGGACCAAAATATCGCACAGGCAAGCTGAAAGACGGTCGAGCCAGACTTAAAAAGGGTGCGCAAGTTATCCTCACCACAAAGCAAATTGAGGGAGATGCTGGGGTAATATCAGTTAATCTTCCCACCCTTACTCAAGATATAAAGGCGGGGGATACCGTATTGCTTGATGACGGTGCCATGCAACTCAAGGTACTGGAGGGGCAAGGCACGGAGATTAGATGTAAGGTCATGGTTGGAGGGATACTCACCGAAGGACGGGGGCTGGTGGTGCCTGGTATGCATATCTCCGCTCCTTTCATTACTGACGCTTTACGGCAACACATTCTTTTTGCTGTCAGGCAACAGCCTGATTACCTGGCTCTCTCTTTTGTCGGCAATGCTGAGGATATAACCAGTGTCAGAGCTATATTATGCGAGAATGCTGCAGATATACCGATTATTGCTAAGATTGAAAGGGGCGTGGCAGTTAACAAATTTGACAGCATACTATCAGTTAGCGAGGGCGTAATGGTAGCGCGAGGAGACCTTGGTGTGAACATCCCTCTGGAGAAAGTGCCGCTGGTGCAGAAAGAGATTATCAAGAAGTGCAACCAGGCAGGCAAGCTAGTGATTACCGCCACGCAAATGCTGGAGTCCATGGTGAACGCCCCTCGGCCAACTCGGGCCGAGGTCACTGATGTGGCTAATGCCATATTTGATGGTACCGATGCCGTCATGCTCTCAGAGGAAACCTCCATAGGGAAATACCCGGTACAGGCAGTAAAGATGATGGGGAAGATTGCCCGGGAGGTAGAAGGCAAACTGCCCTATGAACAAATGTTGTCAGAACATGGCAGATGGCTGGAGCAAAAGACGGATGAATTGATAAGCTATAGTGCCTGCCATACGGCGCAAAGTCTGGAAGCAGCGGCTCTTGTGGCTTTTACCCGGTCTGGCAGCACAGCAGGGCGCGTATCAAAATATCGACCAAGAATGCCCATTCTGGCGATAACCACTGATGCTGTAGTTGTGAGGAGATTAATGCTGCGCTGGGGCGTTTACCCCTTCCAAATAGCCGGACCCTCGTCGGTGGAAGAGTTATTCGCGATGGGGGCTAAGCTTTGTAAAGAACTAGGACTGGCAAAACCGGGTGATTTGGTAGTGATTACCGGTGGCATTCCGGTTGGGGTAGCTGGCTCCACCAATCTGCTCAAAGTGGAAAAGGCCCAGTAGTCGTGCCAAGGTAATCTTTGCATATTCTGTATGTAATAGTCTTGCAGTGTGTTATGGGAATAGCTACCTCGTCTCACTGTGAGGATTTGAAAAACACAGCAGCCAGGGGTGACAGGGTGATAGTCAAGGAATAGGGGCGGCCATGGAAGGGATTTGGCGCTGCCTCCACTCCACCTAGATTGCCTTGACCACTACCTCCGTATTCCCTGGCATCGCTGTTTAATAGCTCTCTCCAGAATCCTGGCTGTGGCACTCCGATTCTATAATTGAAATGGGTCACGGGGGTAAAATTACACACGACGGCAATAATGTCGTCGCGAGACCGCCCCTTGCGAATGAGACTAATCACGCTGTGCTCCACATCATTACAGTCAATCCACTCGAAGCCGGCCTGTTCAAAGTCCAGTTCGTAGAGAGCCGGCTGGTCTCGATAAAATCGGTTTAAGTCGCTGACCCACCGCTGAACACCGGAATGGGGTAAGTATTGAAGCAGATGCCATTCCAGGCTCTCGTCGTGTACCCACTCCCGCCCCTGGCCAAATTCCCCTCCCATAAATAAGAGCTTTTTCCCGGGCTGGGCATACATATATCCCAGAAGGAGCCTCAAGTTGGCGAACTTTTGCCAGTCGTCTCCTGGCATCTTCCCTAAGAGCGAGCCTTTGCCATGTACCACCTCATCATGGGAGAGCGGCAGGATAAAGTTTTCAAAGAAGGCATAAATCAAGCGGAAAGTTAGATTATTATGGTGATATTTTCGATATATGGGGTCCTTGGTCATGTACTCCAGAGTATCATGCATCCAGCCCATGTCCCACTTCAGGCCGAAACCTAGACCTCCGACATAAGTCGGCCGGGATACCATAGGCCAGGCAGTCGACTCCTCGGCGATGATTTGCACATCAGGCTTCTCCTGGTAGATCGCTTCGTTTAAGCGTCGCAAGAAAGCAATGGCCTCCAGGTTTTCACGTCCTCCGTACTGATTGGGTATCCAGTCACCCTCTTTACGGCCGTAATCCAGATAGAGCAGGGAGGCCACCGCATCTACACGCAAACCATCGACGTGGTATTTATCGAGCCAGAACAATGCGCTGCTAAGAAGAAAGCTCCTCACTTCTTGTCGACCATAATTGAAAATAAAACTGTTCCAGTCGGGATGAATGCCCTGTCTCGGGTCACCATGCTCGTAGAGATGTGTTCCATCGAAATATCCCAGTCCGTGTTCATCATTAGGGAAATGGGAAGGTACCCAGTCGAGGATTATACCTATGTCATGCCGGTGCAAATAGTCAACGAGGTACATGAAATCTTGGGGGGTGCCGTAGCGACTTGTGGGGGCAAAGTATCCTGTGCTCTGATAGCCCCAGGAGCCATAGAACGGGTGCTCCATTACCGGAAGAAACTCAACATGGGTAAATCCCAGCTGCTTCAGGTACTCAGCTAGCCTGGGAGCCAGTTCCCGATAGCTGAGGTAGCGATTCCCCTCCTCGGGCACCCGCTGCCAGGAGCCCAGATGCACTTCGTAGATGGAGATGGGGGCATCAAGTGCATTGTGAGTGCGTCGCTTCTCCATCCACGCCTGGTCTCCCCAGTTATAATCTAAGTCCCAAGCGATGGAGGCTGTTTTGGGAGGCGTTTCGCAATAGAAAGCAAACGGGTCGGCTTTTCCCACACAATAACCACGGTGATGAGAGACAACATAATACTTGTAGATTGTGCCCTTAGCCACACCAGGTATAAATCCTTCCCAGACACCGGATTGCCCTTTTGGGCGCAATAAATGGCTTGACTTATCCCAACTGTTAAAGTCACCCATGACAGAGACCTGCTTGGCATCAGGTGCCCACACGGCAAAATAGGTTCCTTCCACTCCGTCCACCGTTAGGGGATGAGCTCCAAGCTTTTCATAAAGCCGATAATGAGACCCTTCATTGAAGAGAAAAAGGTCGTCATTGCTCAGCATGCTTATGTCATAGCGCACTGATTGAGTATTTATCTTATCCTTTGAGGACACCTCTTTCCTTTTGTCCTTTCCCTCTGTCATTTCTGGATAATGTCTCCTGTCTGACATACATTCCGCGCTCGCAGATAAAGCTCTTCGTATTTTCTGGCCGAGGCTTTCCAGGAGAAATCTAGCTTCATATTGTGTCTCATCAGGTTTTGCCATTCAGCCCGGTGATAGAAGCTCTCCTCGGCTCTTTTTATCGCCTCCAGCATTTCCAAGACGGTATAATTTTGGAACACAAAGCCATTCCCGTTTCCTTCAGCCACGTCCTTCACTGTATCAGCAAGCCCCCCGGTATGTCGCACCACAGGGATGGCACCGTATCGCATGGCTATTAGCTGCCCCAATCCACAGGGCTCAAAACGTGAGGGCATTAGGAATATATCGGAGCCGCTGTAAATAAGACGGGCTAATCGTTCATCATAGGCAATAAATACCGAGAGACGATCAGGGTACTTTAGCGCTGCCTCGGCAAGCAATTTATGGTAATGCTCCCTTCCCTGGCCAAGAATAACTAGCTGTGCTCTTGTTTCTACAATAAATTGGTCGATAGCCTGGAGCAGCAAGTCAATTCCCTTTTGTTCCTCAAGACGAGACACCATACCAAACAAAGGGATGTCAGAGTTTTGTGGCAGCCTGCTCTTTCTTTGCAAGGCAAATTTGTTCTTAACCCTTCTTTCTATCGTAGTGGAATCATAGTTCCTTTCCAGATAGGGGTCGGTAGCCGGGTTATACTCATCATAATCAATGCCATTAACTATGCCATAAAGCTCATTGCGCCGATAGTTTAATAATTGCTCCAAGCCCTCACCATATTGCGGTGTCAGTATCTCTGAGGCATAGGTAGGGCTGACCGTAGTCACAATGTCAGCCAGAAGAATTCCCTGGCTCATGAAGTTTAGCGATGGCCTGGGAGCACTAACTGGGATATATTCCTGCCATACAGAGGAAAGCCCGGAGCGTAGAAAAAACTGCTGGTCAAAGAACCCTTGATAAGCCAGATTGTGGATGGTGAATATACAGGGCAGTGCTATCTTTGTTTTTTTAAGCCCCAAGGGGACTAAGGAAGTGTGCCAGTCATGGCAATGAATAATATCGGGGCGAAAATCAAGCTGGGAAATTATACTGGGGATGCTTAGCGAAAAAAAGAGAAAACGCTCCAATTCGCCCTGAGTATAGATTTCCTCAGTTCCAAAGTAATGGTCGTTTTCCACCAGGTATACCAGTATCCGCTTTTTTAGCCTGGTCATTTTCAGGGCTACTTGCTCATAATGCCCCATAAAACTGACAACAAAATTCCCTCTCCGAACGTCTTGGACGGGGATTCTTATGCTACCGTATTTAGGCAATATCAAGCAAGGCTCATGTCCTAAGTCTTGGAGGGCTATGGCTAGAGAGCTTGTGACATCTGCCAGTCCACCTACCTTAGCTAAAGGGAAAGCTTCAGAGGCAATAAACAAAATCCTCATTATTGAAATCGGGCTTGGAGAATGTTTTCTCCGCCTGCGACGGAACTACCACTGGGAATAAAGAGGGTAGAGAAGTTACTCTCCTGGACCTCGGGATCGATCTTGCAGTTTCGCCCGACTTTCAACCCTGGGGGCAACCTTGCTCCTTTGCCCACTACAGTGATGCCACAATTTAGGTATACGGGTTCGTCCTTATTCGGAACATAGTCATCGCCATAGCCAATGCAGCATCCTTGGGCGATATAGCATTTCTTGTCAATGATGGAGCGGTGGACAACAGCATCTTTGGCAATAATGGTATCATCAAAAACAATGGAGTCTATCACTTGAGCTCCTTCCTCCACATAAACATGGGGGGAAAGCACCGAATTAAATACGCTGCCGTTTATAATACAGCCATTGCTGACAAGGCTCCTGCCTACCTGGGCCTTTGGCCCCAGCTTCACCGGGGGCATGTCTACCGAGGGTGTTCTTACTTGACTCCCAGGTTCGTAGAGATTAAACGGGGGCAAATCAACAACGAGGTCCATATTGGCTTGCCAGTATGCTTCAATTGTGCCGACATCACGCCAGTAGCCTTGATACTTATAGCTATAAATCTGGTATTTGGCTATTGCATCCGGTATAATCTGGCTGCCAAAATCTTGCAAGCCACGGCGATGAGCATCTTCCAGAATCTTAAAGAGGATATCCTTGTTAAAGATGTAAATGCCCATAGAAGCCAAGTTGCTTTTTGGTTGCGCTGGTTTTTCTTCAAAGGCACCCACCTTGTTATTATCGTCGAGAAACACAATGCCAAAGCGATTGGTTTCGTTCCAGGGCACCTCAGTGACTCCAATAGTAATATCAGCTCTCTGTTGGCGGTGAAACTCAATCATCTGCTCGTAATGCATGATATAAACGTGGTCTCCCGAGAGGATGAGAACTTCATCAACACGGCTGCCCTGTATGAACTCCAGGTTGTGATAAACAGCCTCGGCGGTGCCTTTATACCAGTGCATCTCTCCATTGGTGCTCACGAAAGGGTAGAGCAGAGTAATTCCCCCGACTACACGATCGAGGTCCCAGGGTTTGCCCACACCAATATGGCGTGCTAACGAGCGAGGATTATATTGTGGTATAACAGCTACTGTGTCGATCCCGGAGTTAACACAATTGCTTAAGACAAAATCGATTATACGATATTTGCCGGCGAAGGGGACTGCTGGCTTGGCACGCTCTTGTGCTAACACACTTAGTCTTTTCCCTTCCCCACCAGCGAGGACCAGGGCCAATACCTTTTTCATCTACGCATTACCTCACCCAACCAAATCATAGATTTTGTGGGGCAAAATAAATTGGGCAACTACATTTTCTAAACAGCCTCATAGTTATTTTAACCGCTCAGG
>JBEKTM010000054.1:0-9414 GCA_049516035.1 Dehalococcoidia bacterium | reverse complement strand
AAGGATATCTTGCAGCGCCGAAAGGAGGTGCAAATACTAACAATTAATCGTCGCAGAGACTACAACCATGGCCTCAGGGAGCTTGTTAATGCCGCCTGATTATGCAAAAGTCTTCGGTTCAAAAAGTGTCCCATTTCGCTGATTGACAACGCGTCTCGCCTGGGTGGAAACCACTAATGAAACTGAGCCTTCCTCTATTCAAGACAACTATCCCCTAGCTCCGCGGCGAGTATATTACCGCCTCACAAAAAACGGGGTGGAGGCAGGTGAGGAGCTCTGGTCAAATCCTCTATTCACGTTATATCCAGAAATTGGTCTTAGCCACGCTAAGAGACTTGATTAGTTGGGCATGATCCAGCCCAGTGACCCTTTTTCACTTCTTCAAAGGTCACTTAATACTTTTTCGTTACCTCGCAAGAAATTCAAACACACTATATCGGATACCTTGACTTATATTATGTGTAACTATGCATTTAGGCATTTGGTAGGTGGTATTCTGAAAAAGTTATATCTAGGTCGGAAATATTGTTACAACAATTATATATTACACCTCTTGTATTATTATTTTTATTGCCTTATAATGGGGTCTAATGAATTTAAAATTGGCTAACTAAGCCGATGTAGTGAGGAACTGATGCCATCATCAGATGAAATAGAAAAAGCAAACATCCAAATACGAAGTATGCAATTTCCACGCATTATTGCCTTTGCTGACGTTGTTAATCGATACACCCAGAAAATATTAAAGAATAAGGTCAGCTGGCTGCGTGCCAGTGCCTTAATGTTCTTAATTACCCGGGGAGGGACTCTAACGCCGGGGCAAATTGCACGCATTATGCTTCGTTCAAACTATAGCATCACTAAGCTCATAGACGGACTTGAAAAAGATAGGCTAGTGAAGAGATACCCGGATGGTAAAGACAGGCGCAGTATTAAGGTTAAAGTCACTTCAGAAGGCCTAAATTATGTCATTTCCAGTTTAAACAATGTTGTGGAAGCGGAACGTGAACTGAAATCCTGGCTGAACGATGATGAGCAGGAAAATCTAGCTGCTGCTATACGCAAACTTAGAGACAAGCTGATTGAAAAAGTTTCCGAAAGATACGGCCTCTCTGTAGATGATAGGAAAGCGATTTTTGAAAAAGCACGCGCTAAAGCAACCATGAAAAAATCGTAGGGGGATAAAATGTCGTTAAGACTCTTGACGTTTTTAGCCGTTGGTGATGTCATTTTAGGCCCAAATCCTGAATATTATTTTTCCCCTACTAAATCAGTGCTAAAAACTGGTGATGTTGTGTTAGGACAACTCGAGGTCCCGTATACGAATAGAGATGTTAGTTCGATTGCCCAGGGGCGAAACCCCGATGTCCTCGGCGCTTTAGTTGATTCAGGTTTCTGTATAGTTTCACTGGCTGGTAATCATTTGGCGGATGCAGGCCTACCCGGTATTGAAGATACTATTGCCTGGCTTAAAAATCACAATATAGCTTATGTCGGAGCAGGCTTCAATCTCGAAGAAGCCAGGCGTCACGTTATCATTGAGCGAGATGGTACGCGTTTCGGTTTTCTGGACTATAATTGCGTCGGTCCTAAAGAGACATGGGCCACTGCCACTAAACCGGGGTGTGCCTACTTAAACATCATTACGCATTATGAACTTGACTATGCAACTCCCGGGGGGCCTCCCAATATTTATACATGGGCGGAAACCGTAACCAGAAATGCCATGTTGGATGACATACATAACCTTCGCCCTATCTGCGATGTTCTCGTCATATCCTTCCATAAAGGCCTCGGCCACACACCCATCAAACTGGCATCATATGAACAGCAGATATCTTATGATGCAATCGATGCCGGTGCCGACATTATCTTAAGTCATCATGCCCACATACTTAAAGGGATTGAGTTCTACAAAGGAAAACCCATCTTTCATGGCCTATGCAATTTCGTGGCCTGGGTACCTAGTCTGGCGGCTAAACCAGGTCAGGACCCACAATCCTGGGAAGTGAGAAGGAAAGAGATATTCGGTTTCGAGCCTGACCCTGCCTACCCTACCTATCCATTTCATCCTGAAGCAATTTATACCATAATCGCCAAGTGCACGGTTAAAGCAAAAAAACTCTCTCGCATAGGTTATATCCCATGCATTGTAAACAAAAAGGGGCAGCCGGAGATAGTAAAAAATGACAGCGACGGGAAGAGAGTTTTCGACTATATGTCCAAAATAACGGCAGGCGCTAAGTTAAAGACGACTTATAGGTGGAGCGGGGACGAAATTATTTGCGAGGATCATTGAATCTGAAATTTAAATAATATCCGGATATACGCAACTTTTAATTGGAGTTGCTTAATATAAATAATAACGCAATCTTTAAGGAGGTTAAAATGTATAGTAAACAGACGGTTTCTAGGATAACTTACCTGATTATGGTCACATGTCTACTGGCATTAGCTTTCCTGGGTGCCTGCTCGTCAAAAGCATCGCCAACTTCGTCAACGACCCAGCCGGCAACTTCGACTTCTAAACCAGCTACGTCAACCGCGCCAACGACGACCGCGGCCCCCAAAACCGGTGGTATTCTTAGAATCGGAACCGGGGTAGATGCAATATATCTCGGCAACCCGCCATTACAAACTACCGTCCAGGATTTTGTAACTTCAAAAACATGTGTGGAAAGTCTGGGACGCTATGATTCCAGTGGGCAGATGGTACCCTGGCTGGCGGACAATTGGAAGACTGATGCCGCTGCCAAAACCATAACCGTAACGCTCAAAAAAGGAATAACGTTCCAAGACGGGACTCCCTTTAACGCCCAAGCTGTAAAATGGAATCTGGACCGCTTTTTTGCCGCCGGACGCGCCGAATTGCCTGCAGGTACAACTGCAACTGTAGTGGATGACTATACCGTAAAAATCACTCTTCCGGACTGGAATAACACGGCTATTATCGGCATGGGTTACTTTGCCGGTCCACAGGTTTCGCCTATAGCCTGGCAGAAAGCGGCCGACAATGATAAGGACCGGGATGCTTGGATAAATGCACATCCAGTTGGAACAGGTCCTTTCATGTTCACCAGTTGGCAGAAAACCGTGAAACAAGTCTACACGAAATACTCTGGTTACTGGCAAAAAGGCAAACCATATCTTGACAGTATTGAGTGGGATTTCTACGCTGACCCGACGGTAATGCAGGCCGCTTATCAAAATAAGGAAATAGATGAAATTTATATCCTGCCACCGCTTTCTGCGCGCGACCTTAAAGCAAGCGGTAATAATATCGTCGAACTCAAAACAGGCTTGGGCCTGCAGTTGACCAGCATCTGGTATAACAGCGCTAACTCTACTTCGCCTTTTGCCAATCTGCAAGTCAGACAGGCCATAAGTTATGCTGTTGATCCTAAACCTATTGTCGATACGATTTACTACGGATATGCCACACCATTAACCCAGTGGGCCGTACCTACCAGTCAATGGTATAATCCGAATTATAAGGGCTATTCTTATGATCCGGATAAGGCCAAACAGCTGCTGGCAGCCGCGGGATACGCCGGTCTTCATACACACATACTGGTACTCAACACACCTGATACTGTAAACGTCGCCACTGCGCTACAGGGTATGTTTACCAAAGCCGGTATGACGGTAGACCTGGACACGGCAGATAACGCGAGATACCGCCAGCTTACTTCCCCCGGCGGCTCGTTCGATGCAATGTGCTTGGCTTCACAAAGAGCAGATTCCGACCCCGCTATGATTTTCCCGAGGAATTTGAGCGCAAGCGGTATCATCATGAATAAAACCATAATCCATCCCGACCAGATTGAAAAGCTGCTTGTCGATGCCAGAACAGCGCCGGACCAAGCAAGTAAGAAAGCTGTTATCTGGAACCTGCAGCAGGTAATCTTCGGAGACTATTGTATTTTCACGCCGTTATTTGTTCCTTCAGGTATTTGCGTTAAACAAAGCTATGTTAAGAACGATGGTCTTATGGATATTGAATATACCCAGTGGACCCCGGAAGATGCCTGGCTGAACAAGTGAAAAACGGCGTAGAAATCGAGGCAAAGTAGCTACTTAAAACAATCGTTGACCCCAAAGAATAATAAAAAAGATAAAGAATGCTATGTCTGAAAGTCTGTTGTCTGGTTATAGGGCATTGGACCTTACGGACGAAAAAGGTTTTATCTGTGGTAAAATTCTTGCCGCCCTGGGGGTTGAGACTATTAAAGTCGAACCCCCGGGCGGTGACCCGGCGCGGGGCATTCCTCCCTTTTTGCATGGCAAACCAGAAATAAATAACAGCCTTTACTGGCTGGCATTCAATACAGATAAACACAGCATTACACTTAATCTGCAACTAAAGCAAGGCCAGGAACTTTTTAAAAAACTGGTCATTAAATCCGATTTTATTATTGAGTCGTTCCAACCAGGATACCTTGACTCAATCGGCCTTGGCTACACCGCTCTAACGAAAATAAATTCCAGAATTATCTTAACATCAATCACCCCCTTTGGACAGAAAGGCCCTTATTCAGGATTTAAAGGCAGCGAAATCGTGGTATCTGCCATGAGTGGGATCATGGCAACCAACGGGGATTCTGACCGGCCACCACTTAGGGAGGGGCCCGATACAATATACTATGAATCCAACGCGGCTGCTGCCTTGGGGACGGTAATGGCGCACTACGTCAGAGAAAAAACCGGAGAAGGACAACAAGTTGATGTTTCCATGCAAGAAGTGGCCGTAAAGAGGACAGCCTCTAACCTAATAGTATGGGAATTTGATAAGCGCTTAATTAAGCGAGCCGGAACGATACGTACTATAGGCGCACGCTCTACGCATTGGATTTGGGAATGTAAAGACGGATATATATTTTGGTCATTCATGGGCGGCAAACCTGGGTCACAGGGTAACCGTGCCATGTCAAAATGGATAGACGACGATGGTGTTGAAAACCCTATGCGCGCGATTGCTAACTGGGAAGAATTCGATATGGCTGCCCAGGATGTATCGAAAGACCTGCTCGACGCTCAACAGGAAGCTATTCGCCAATTCTTTTTAAGGCATACCAAAAAAGAAATTACCGAAGAAGGCCTAAAGCGAGGACTTAATGCCTGCGCGATTAATAATCCTGCTGATATTCTGGAAAACCCCCAACTCAAAGCCCATGATTACTGGACAGATATCGATCGTCCTAAAACCAATAATCCCTTTAAATATCCCAAATACTTCTTTTTAAGTAATAAGACAGAAAACTTCATAAAATCAGCTGCCCCGGTTGCGGGTGAATATAATAACGCAATTTATAGAAATGAGTTGGAGTTAGCAGACAAAGAAATAATTAAACTAGAGAGTTCTGGTGTCATCTAGAGATTCGGGCGCTAAAGACATGGAACACCCGGCATTACAGGGAATAAAAGTGCTGGATTTTGGCTGGGCGCTTGTAGGAAGCTTGACCGGCAAACATCTGGCGGATAACGGGGCCAAAGTGATACGTGTAGAATCTTCAACACGTATCGACCTTTCCAGGACCAACAGGATGGTGAAAATTTCCAGCGGGAATAATCCTGATGATAAACCATGGTATACTCATCTCAACACATCAAAACTTGGCCTAGCTCTCAATCTGAGAAGCCCTCAGGCGAAAAGTATCGTAGCAAAGCTGATACAGTGGGCAGATGTTATCAACGAAAACTTTACTCCCGGGACTCTCAGCAAATTAGGCATCGATTATAATTTTGCCAAAACAATCAAGCCGGATATTATCATGCTTAGCAGCAGTGCGTACGGGCAAACGGGCCCAATGGCATATGAGTGGGGTGTCGACGGCACAGGGCTGGCGATGTCCGGTTACCTCGATCAAACAGGATGGCCAGATAGAACGCCGGTCGGCGCCAACGCGCCATTTGGTGACGTTGTTCTCCCATACATTAATGCCATGGCTATCGTAGCAGCCTTGGACTATAAGCGCCGGACGGGTAAGGGGCAATATATTGACACCAGTATGGTTGAGGTCTGTGTTCACTCCAATACGCCCAATCTACTTGATTACCAAGCCAACAATCATTTCCGCACACGCAATGGCAATCGTATTGATTATGCTTCGCCGCACGGTGCTTTCCCTTGCAAGGGCGAGGACAGGTGGTGTGCGATTGCCGTTTTGAATGAAAATGAATGGCAGGCTTTCTGCCAAGTAATCGGTAATCCAGCTTGGGCGAAAGACAGCAAATTCGCCGATATGAAATCACGTAAACAAAATGAAGATGAACTGGAAAATTTGATTTCTCAATGGACATCCCAGAACACAGATTTTGAAGTAATGCATAAAATGCAGGCAGCAGGCGTGGCAGCCGGTGTAGTACAAACGATGGAAGATGTCGTAGACAACGATCCTCAATTAAAAGAGAGAGAATTCCTTCTACCCATTAAAAATCCGGTATTGGGTGTTTTCGGACATCCTGCTCCCGCATACAAATTTTCGAAAACTAAAGCCAGGGTCCATCATGCGCCATCAATGGGAGAGCATACCGAATTTATATGCATCAATATTTTAGGCTTGTCGGATGAAGAGTTCGCGGATTTGGTAGGGAAGAACGTTTTCGAATAGGGTTCCCGGAGATTAAATATATGGCAAGTAGCAAATCAAATAACCTGGAACAATTTGCCAGGCAGATGAAAGAACAGATCGGGCAAATCCGCACTTTCCGTGATTTCAATGCTTCCGATCCCGATTACCGCCAGGAATATTTCAACACTCAGGTAACGCGCGACAATATAAAGCATTTTGTAGATGGTATCGGTGATATAAATCCCCTTTTTCGTGACAGGAACTACGCCCTCAAAACAAAATACGGACGTCTCGTGGCTCCCCCTTCCTTCCTAGAAACCATTAATTATTCCCAGCACCCTGAAGGAGTACCACCCGGAGTCGGGGGATTTTTATCCGGTTTTGATTGGGAATATTTCAAGCCGGTTTGTGAGGGGGATGAATATACTGCTAAAGTCGTTTATCCCTTCGATGTGCAACTGAAACCAAGCCGGTTTGCTGGACAGCTGGTGATTGTCACCGAGAAAGGTGACCTAATGGGGCCTGAAGGAGATATTGCGGCCACTTATAAATCCTGGGTCATCTTTATGGAGGGACGCAAATCCAGGGAGCGGGGAACGTCGCCAGCGCTCAATGAAATGCCGAAATACTCAAAAGAAGAAATCGATGAAATTTATCGGGCACAGGATAGAGAGGTGCCTAGGGGAACGGATCCCCGGTATTGGGAAGATGTGAACATAGGTGAAGAGCTGCCACCGGTAGTGCGCGGACCTTATACCCTTAGCGAGAAGTTCGCCTGGTTCGTGGGAAAAGGTAATCCGCCTTCATGTGTTTCAGACCGCCTGTTCCGTCTTATCGCCGCTAAACACGATGAAAATAAAGGCTCTTTCGATCCGGGATTGAACATCTATATTCGCCCGTCAATGTTCGATGTAAAAACCCTGGCTGATAGGGGAGTGCCGCGGATCCACGATGCCGGCGCACAGAGAAATGCCTGGCGAAATATGGTCTTGACCAACTGGATCGGCGATGACGGCTTTCTCTGGAAATCCAGGGCGGAGGTTCGCGGCTTTAACCAGGAAGGTGACGTGACCTGGAGCAAGGCTAAAGTAACCGACAAGTATGTTCAAGACGGCAGGTATTGCGTTAATATCGACTGCTGGTGTGAAAATCAAAGGCATGAAGTCACTATGCCGGGTGGAGGAACGGTTATCCTGCCTTCCCGCGAACACGGCCAAGTTATTTATCCTAAACGAAGTTGAAAGAAATAATATAAGGCTGATAATTTAGCTGGCAAATATGACGAGTTCAGCAGATCTTGTTGTAATATTATCGATCTTTCAAATTTGAGTTTAGAGATAATGGGCACATATATTATCCGCAGATTAATATTTAGCCTCGTGGTAATCTGGATAGTTACCATCCTATCTTTTTTACTCGTTCATATTATGGCAGGAGATCCTGCTGCCATAATGCTCGGTGCTGAAGCCAGCCAAGAACAAATTGACGCACTCCGACATGAACTATTCTTAGACCAGCCTTTAATATCGCAATACGGACACTGGTTAAAAAATATCCTTACCGGAGACTTAGGCACATCGTTAAAATACCAAGATAGGGTTTCTGTCCTGATCGCCCAACGATTACCAATTACTTTATATTTATCTTTGTTGGCCCTGGTTATCAGTATAGTGATAGGTATAGCCGCAGGCATATACTGTGCGGTGAGACGCGGGAGCGTTCTGGACTCCACAATTACCATTTTGGTCAACACCGGTATCTCCCTCCCTACATTCTTGTTGGGCATTATCGGGATATATTTATTTGGACTAAAGCTGGGATGGCTTCCAATCCAGGGATACACATCCCCTCTGACTGACTTCGGGCTTAGTCTACGAAAGATGATTATGCCGGTAATCTGCCTGGCGATTCCGTCAATAGCGGTGCTCGCCCGGCAAACCAGGTCAAGTATGCTCGAGGTAGTGAGACAAGATTATATCAAGACCGCGTGGTCGAAAGGCCTGGCAGAAAGAGTAATCGTAATCAAACACGCTTTGAAAAACGCTCTAATACCGATAGTGACACTCATCGGTTTACAGCTTCGGATCGTGGTTTCAGGCTCGGTAGTGGTGGAAACAGTGTTTAATATTCCGGGGATGGGAAGGTTACTAGTTACCGCCACATTCGCGAAGGACTTTATCTCGGTTCAAGCGATTACTTTAGTCATCGGAATTGTTGTTCTTTTGTCAAATTTAATAGTCGATATTTCCTACGGGTGGCTTGATCCCAGAATACGTTTTGATTAATTAAGTACAAATATGGTGAAACAAAAGCAGCCTGTTCAAAATAATATAGTCCCGACCCCGCCAAAAACGGGTGAATTTCGTCGTACCATCCGAGTAATGTTTAGCCGAAAGGTAGTATTAGTTGGCGCTGTTATCGCCATTATTTTTCTTTTTGTGTCGGCGTTCGGGCCATTTATAGCGCCACATGACCCGTACTTACAAAATTTAAGTAACGCTTTACAACAACCGTCCAGCAAATATCTATTAGGCACGGATGCCTTTGGCAGGGATACGCTTAGCCGCTTAATTTACGGAGCCAGAGTGTCATTGATGGTAGGAATTGTCGCAGTTTCCATCGCCGGTATTATCGGTATTGTTTTAGGGCTGATTGCCGGATACTTTGGTGGCTGGGTTGACCAGGTAATCATGAGAGTTATAGATGCTTTAATGGCTTTGCCACCCATCGCTTTAATGCTCGCTATCGCAGCGGCGCTGGGCAGTGGCTTATTCAATGTTATGATATCTTTAGGGGTCAGTATGGTACCAACGTATTGCCGCTTGATGTACGGACAAGTACG
>JBEKTM010000053.1:0-14064 GCA_049516035.1 Dehalococcoidia bacterium | reverse complement strand
TTATCTTCTTCCTTGGGGTCATATGCCGCGACCTCATCTCCAATGGCCCAGCCATTAGTGCCATTATAACCTTCATACCACCAGCCATCTCGAACACTGAGATGCAGGACACCATTTGCTGTTGCTTTCATGCCGCTAGTGCCGCAAGCTTCATAAAGGCGGCGAGGCGTATTCAGCCATACATCTACCCCCTGAACCAGATAGTGAGCCATATGTATATCGTAATCTTCAACAAAAGCTATTCGCCCTTGGAACTCATGGTCTGTAGCCAAATATACGTCGTGAAGGAGTTGCTTGGAAGGAAGGTCAGCGGGATGAGATTTGCCCGCGAAGATTATCTGGACTGGATGCCATCTATCAGTGACAATTTGCTTGAGACGTTCTACATCATGGAAGATGAGCTCTGGCCGCTTATATGCGGCAAAACGGCGGACAAAGCCGATAGTTAGAACATCCGGGTCAAGCAAAGAGCCCATAGCCAATACCTGCCGAGCCTTGCATTCGCGTTCACTAGAACATTGCCGTGCTCGTTCTACCATGGCGCCGATAAGTTTACGTTTAAGAACTTGATGCACTGCCCAGAGTTCTTCGTCAGCGATATTTAGTACAAGCTCTCGAAGGCTGGTATCATCGTATCTTTTTGACACATCCGGCCCCATGTATTTCTCGTAGAGGCGGCGCATTTCTCGGGCAACCCAGGTAGGTGCGTGAATCCCGTTAGTAATATTAGAAATAGGCACATCATCTTCTTTAACTTCGGGCCAGAGTCCATGCCACATCCTTCGGGTGATTTTCCCGTGAATCTGGCTGACGGCATTGCGATGGTCAGCCATTTTTAAACCAAGCACGGTCATATTGAAGGCTTGATCGCTTGCACCATCCTGTCGTCCCAGTTCCAGAAATGTTTCGCGGTTGATTCCCAAGGACTCCCAATAACTATGAAAGTATTTCTCCACAAGCGAGATGGGAAAGATATCAGTCCCGGCAGAGACTGCCGTATGGGTGGTGAAAACGGTAGCCGCCTGCACCTTTTGGAGAGCTTCGGCAAAGGTTGCACCTTTTTCTACTTCCTCCCTGACACGCTCCAGCATCATAAAGGCACAGTGTCCTTCGTTAGCATGCCATACAGAGGGTTTGATGCCCAGGGCTCGTAAGATACGCACCCCACCAATTCCCAGCACAATTTCTTGCTGGATGCGCTGCTCTTGATCAGCGGTATAGAGACGAGCACATAGCTGTTGATCCTGAGGTATATTTCCTTCAACATCACAACATAGTAGATAAAGGTTGCCCCGACCCAATTGTACCCGCCACACCCCAATATTAAAAGGCCTATCACCCAGCTTAATCTGAATCAACGGGCCACACCACTTAGAACGACGAATCGGATTGATGGGGTTGATAGGTGCTTCGTCAAAATTCAATTGTCTATAAACTTCCTCTTGCCAGCCATCAGCAGAAATATGCTGGTGAAAATAACCCTGGGGGTACATGAACCCAACCCCAACCAGAGGCAGCCCCAGATCGCTGGCTTCTTTACACATGTCGCCGGCTAAAACTCCCAGTCCTCCAGCATATATAGGAAGGGAATTATGTATGGCAAATTCCATTGAGAAGTAGGCAACAGGTCCATCTAGGACCTTGGGATATTTGCTAGAAAACCAGCTATCCTTATCTGACATATCAACATCGAAGGCTGACACCACAGAGTCATACAGATTAAGAAAAGCAGGGTCGGCAGCAGCCGCTGCTAACTTATCTGTGCTGATCTCGAGTAGCTGTTTGACCGGGTTGTGCCCACTCAACCGCCATAGTGGATAGTCCAGAGTCCGGAATAAGGCACGCGCCTGGGGGTGCCAGCTCCACCACAGATTATTAGCTAGCTCCTCCAATCGGCCTATTCGTTCAGGTATCTTTAATCCTGATAACATGTTTTCCTACCTTTCCAGTTGGTCGGTTATTATAACAGAACACTGTTTGTGTTATCATACAGGCGAAAAAACGCTTCCCCGTGGTGAGCTCATGAGCAAGTCAGTGCATATGCCCAATTATCTGTAACTCGTCTTAATTCTGTTCGGCATTTGTTGTGGTATAATGTAAAATAGTATCAAATTAGGAGGTGTGTGAGCATGGTTAAGATCGCCAAAGTTAACAAGGAAGAAGCAAAGAGACGTTTAGGGGATGTGCCCGAGGATAAGCGCTTCTGGTGTCATGATGATAAAACTATTAAGAACCTCAAGGAGCTTAGAAAAGCTTTGATTGAAATGAGTGATGAGACTTTTCATTATCATTTAGGTGGGGGGAGAAACGATTTCAGTAAGTGGATCAGAGAGGTGGTGGGGGATGATAAGCTGGCAGAGGCCCTTATTAAAACTAGATCTCGCATGCAAGCCAGTCAGGCGGTAGCAGAGAGAATTTCTTTTCTAGAGCATAAGATATAAGAGAGTCTTGAGATTTCACTAAAGGCGCGCCTTATCGGATACCTAAAGCAAGTGGAGATTATCGCGCTTTGCTCTCTTAATGTCAGACATCAATACCTAGAGCAGAAAAAGTTGCTCTGCGACTGTTATTGCGCAAATAGCTTATCTTCCAGTTTGCCCCTAATATCCCGGGCAGCAACAGCTCGGCGATAATATTCTCGTTTTGTCTCGTCACTGGCCCCGCTCTTATTTATAGCTCGGTAAGCATTAACCACAGTGCGCCATTGGTCGAGCAAGCCCATATGGATGAGGTTGATGTCCCACATAGGACGATTGCTAGCCCACCACATCTGGCAACTATGTTCAGCCCGATCCAGAAGCCCCCGAGAAATAATAGCAGAGCGCCGACTTTCCTCATTATCAGCACACTCTAATGCCTTATTCACCAATTCAATGCATATACCCAAGTGTTCCCACTGCAGATGGTGCACTTCATTCTTTTTGTCTTGCCACAAGGGATAATAGTTGCCGTCTTTCATATCATCGGCCGTGGTGCTCCAGGAAGACGATCTGGGTTCTATCACTGAGCCTTGAGGAAAGAGGTCGAGGAGTTCGCTTAAGGTAACCATCTGGATTTTCTTAGCAGCTTCGCCATTGGTCAACAAAGAGATATGTTGCCCAGCCAATGCCGTAGCCTGTTGAATATCTGAAACAGGTTCTGGCCAAGGCTCCAGTTCTTCGTAAACTCTAGCTAAGAATGTCCTTTCCCAACCCTGGATGTGATGGCCATAAGTTTCAGCATCCATAGCTGTGACCACATAAATATTCTCTCTTTTACCTTGCCACTGCTCCAGGTGAGCAATAAATTCTTTTGCTTCCATATTTCGAAAGCTTATCTTATTGCTGAGCACATCGTCTCGGAAGAAAACTGCTATCTCTTGTCCATCGTACTTTGCTCTGTAAATAATATCTAAAGGCCATTCGACAGGGCAGGCAATACCGCTCAGAATAATCCAGCGATAACCTGACTTGATAATAGGCTGCAAAATATCGGGGCTGTAGCACATCTCTGGGGGAAAGAATCCTTGGGGTGTATAAGACCTACCGAAAAAATGGCGATTGGTCTGTGCATTCAAGTCTATCTGCCTTTTCACTTCTTCCCTAGGTACCAAAGGGAGAATAGGATGATATTTGCCAGTTCCGGTGAATTCAATCTGGTCAATCTCGGCAAGGTTTCTAAAGCCCTCGATTATATCTTTATGACCGCAGTCCATCAGCATATCGGTCAGGACACCGTTGAAGTTTATGGTTACTCTAGCGTTGGGATACTCCTCAAAAACGTGGAGTAGAGGGTGGTAAGACTCGTTGCATATCTTTTTTAGCACTGATGGCACCTGGGTCGGCGGCTGGTAGAAATGCAGTAGCTGAGCCCAGTAGATCATACGTACCTCAGAGTGAAAATCTTATTCAGGTAACTCAAGGAAGGTATCCCCGATAAATCGAGGCTTATTCTATCATATACTTAGGTCGCAAAGTAATTTTTCGTCCTCGTTCAGTACCTTAGTGACACTTCTTGTTTGTCATTGCGAGGAGCGATAGCGACGAAGCAATCTCTAAGCGAGGTTCGTCAGTCCAACTATAGCAGGCTCTAGCTTCACAATGAGATTGCCACGCCTTCGGCTCTCAATGACACGGAAGGTTATTACTATTCTGAAGAAGGTTAAAACGAGGCAAAGTTTAAATTTACCACCCCTGACGGGCCAGAGGGCTAGCTTATCCTGCCAAATTCCTTTTCCAGTTGATGAGCACTTAAATGAATCATAGTTGGCCGGCCGTGGGGACAGGCAGGTTGCTTAGTTTGCTCTAACTGCTTTATCAGCTCCCGCATCTCTTCATTGCTTAGCTGCTGTCCTGCTCTGACAGCACCATGACAGGCTAGAGATTGGGCTATCCTTTCTTCCCAGGGATTAAGACTTTCCTGGCCAGCAAGGTTATCAAGCAGTGCACTTATTATCTCGATAATATTCGCCTTGGCCACTAGTGCCGGTATGGCACGTATCAGATAGCTTCTATTTCCGAAAGGCTCAATAGTGAAACCAAATTCGTTCAAAAATTCTTTGCCAGCTTTCAAGGTCTCTTCCTCTCGGGGGCTAAACTCTATGGCTATGGGCTGGAGTAATCCTTGAACTTCCACTCCCTTTTGTGCCCACTGCGCTAAAATTCGGTCATAGAGTATGCGCTCATGAGCAGCGTGTTGGTCAATGAGATAGAGTCCATCAGGTCCCTCGGCGATAATATAGGTGTTGGCTAGTTGCCCCAGTACCCTCAAAACTGGTAATTCCAGGGCCGGCAACTGAGCCACCGCAAAAACTGGCTCATTATCCATTACCATGCGGGGGCTCTGCCATTGCCCTGAACTGACTGAGAAGGGCACAGCTTTCGAACTGGCTATAGGCGTCCTGGCTAATGCGACCTCTATGGCTTTCTGTACGCTGCCGAAGATAGTTTGTTCGTGGCAAAACTTTATTTGGGCTTTGGCAGGGTGGATATTGACATCGAGCTCTTGAGGTGGCAGGAAGATATTGATTACCGCAATGGGATGCTGTCCATCCATGAGCAAGCCATGATAGGCTTCCTCAATGGCTCGGGTTAGCAAGGGGCTGTGCACCCACCTGTGGTTGACGAAGAAGCTGAGATAGTTGCGAGTGGAACGAGCTAGGGAGGGTGGGCTGATTAGTCCGCTGACTTTAGACAGGTCATCCTTTTGTTCCACCTTTAGCATCCTTTGCGCTAGCTCGGAACCATATATCTCGCTTACCACCTCGCGCAGGTCGCCGTTGCCCGTAGTGCGCAGGCTCTGACGCTCGTCAAGAACCAGGCTGAACTTAACCTCGGGGAAAGCTAAGGCATACTGGCTTACCAAATGAGCAATGTGGCTGTTCTCAGTATTTGCTGATTTGAGAAATCTAAGTCGAGCGGGGAAATAGCGAAACAATCGGCGCATGGTCACGGTAGTACCTTGAGGCCTGGCGCGGCTCTCTCTACGGACTACCTCACCCTTTCTCAAATACATATAGCTGCCAATGGACTCTGAGAATGTTTGAGTGAGGATTTCTACTTCAGCGACAGCGGCAATGCTGGGCAAGGCTTCGCCCCGGAAGCCGAGGCTGGAGATTTTTTCCAAATCGTCTAAATCGTTGATTTTGCTTGTGGCATATCTGCAAAAGGCTAGCTCTACCTCTGGGGCTGGAATACCCACCCCGTTATCGCTCACTTTGATTAGCTCCACCCCACCGCCCTGGGCTTCTACGGCAATTTCACTGGCTCCGGCATCAAGGGAATTCTCCACCAGCTCCTTGACCACCGATGCTGGCCTCTCAACCACTTCCCCAGCCGCAATCTTGGAGATTACATCAGACGCTAAAACCTTAATTGACATCTATAATCTATTTTACACGGTTTCGGGTAGTGTATCAATTTGATTTCAAATTGATTCGAGAAGGCTTTTATCTAACTGGTCTTCAACAATCTGGTTTACAGTCTTTGGTTCTATGAATAAGCCTTCTTCCCTTTCAGCACGCCTAATCTCTTTTAGTGCATCTCTAGAGAAGTCAAAACCTATAACTATGCCTCTATCTCTTTTATCTCGCTTCATGGCTATTTGAAAGTTTTCGATATCTGGTCTGCCAACTTGGTCAGTACGCTTAACCTGAATAGGTATGTAACGGTCTATTTCACCAAATAAATCCTTATCACCTAGATATTTATTCTCAGTTTTCCTTTCCTTCTTGATGTCCTCAATAGGATATAGCTTACCATCTATTCCCATATCTCTAACCTTGATTTTATTAGGTATGCCACCCAGTGCATTAATTACCCAGTTCTGAAATTCAAATGGTGGATATTGTCGCAATTCTTCAATGGTCTTAGGCATATCTTTGATTGTGAAGTCCTTGCCTTGTTTGATATGTAATTCTGTTTCTAGGCGGTCTGCTATAGTTCTACATGCAGTCGGTGATATGTCTATGCCAATCCAACGCCTTTTATTCGTTTGGGCTGCTATGATTGTTGTGCCACATCCACAAAAACCATCTAATACAATATCATCCTTTTTTGAATAGCAACGAATAAGTCTATCCAAAAGTGGTAACGGTTTTTGCGTTGGGTAACCTAATCTAGCCAAGGATGAAGGTGCTTCTGGCTGAATATCCGTAATAACATCATCCGGGTGTTTACCTTTTGGGTTTAATTGTTGTTGCCCATAATCCTTACCATCCCTAATATTGCCGATATAATGGCTAAATCTCTCTGTAGTAGCTTCCGCATAAGGTTGTCTTGCCGGGTCAGGGTCAAAGTACCACTTATCTGATTTAGAGTAAGCAAGGATAATATCGTGCCTTCTACCGAAACGCTTTGGTGAAATTCCTGCTCCCCTATAATACCAAACGATTTCGTTTTGAAAATTGCTATACCCAAAATAATCATCCCTATCTAACAGTACCTTGACGTAATGCGAAGCATGCCAATCGCAATGATAGAGAAACGTACCAGTTGGGCTTAAAACACGTTGAAGTTGTTGTAATCTCGGTTTCATATAGTCTATGTAAGCGGTTATATTTTCAAACCTGTCCTCAAAGTGCCTCTTTTCTTGTTCTTGCCAGAATGCCACATAGCTGCGGTTAGAACTAAATGGCGGGTCTATGTATATGAGGTCTATGCTTTCAGTTGGTATATCTTTGAGCTTTGCAAGGCAATCGCCACAGTAGATTACATTAGTTTCTAGTTCCATAGGTTACCTCGTCATATTTACTTTATTCTACCATATCATTTGACTAGCCTCACGATTTCTTCGATAGTCCAAATATGGTTAGTTAGCTTGGCTGCCATAGCTGGCGTTCTAGGATAAGGATTAGTCAAAGTCTTGTGTGGACGAGCAAAGTTATAATGCATGAAGTAAAGAGCCAAAGCGTATTCGTGGTTTTCCAGTTTCTTAGAAAAGGCATTGGTTAATCTCGTGAACCGTCTCATATTCATACGCATGGTTAGGTTTTGCCTCTCAATATAACTTGTTGATACTTGGCTCATATTGGGAGAACCCTTTACGGACTTTGTCGCTACATGAGTGCATTTTGGCGGGCTATAATGTCCCTTTTCATCAGAAGTGTTGCCATAGTATTTAATAAGCATAGCGTAGTCTATATCATTGCCAAAAGTCTTTTCTATGGCAGAGAAATACATTCTGTGACCATCAGTCGTCAATTGGACTCGGTTTGCAATACGCTCTTTGATGTCCTTAACAAATTCATATGCACATTCAGGATTACGTAATCCTGCTAGCCAATTTAGAATCAGCTTTGTATCGGCATCAAGGGCTACGAATGTCCAAACATCACCATAGCCGAATTGGCCCTGTTTATCTTTGGGAACATTTTTCTCTTTGGCGTAACAGAATGACCAGATTTCATCACATTCTATTCTCTTACTAGCCAAATTCCTTAAATGGCTATCCTGATATTTAAGACAGGCAGCACCCACTTCTTTAAGCAGTGTAACGACTGTATTAACGGCTGTGCTGGTTATTCGAGCGGTGCTACGTATCGAGTTACCTTCACAAAGTACCTTTATTACTTGAGCTTTACGTTCTAGACTTAGTTTATTCATTGTCTTATTCCTTTATCCTATTTGATTTTATAATACCATACCGCTCAAGCATTGTCAATAGGTAAACTAGTTATTTTCAAAATTATTTTGAAAGAATTCTATCTTGAAGGCTCAAGCATATTGACATTTTAGAGGTTAGCGGATATAATCAAAATGATAAAGCCACTACCATAGCTGGTGACGGAAATCTTTTCCCCTACGCCGGCTGCGTAGGGGTCGGTGGTCTCCGTAGGTCTAATGACCCGCCATGGTAGTGGCTATCTCTTTTTTATCTTCTGATGATATTGTCGGTTTTAGAATTGCTTTTTCAGTAAGCTGCCAAATGCCTACACTGACCGTCCTGGCGTAGCTGTTACGTTTCAAGCCTACGAGGGCAAAGTGTAATACACGCTTTGGTGCTTTGTTATTGAAGGATATATTTTCATTTTTCGCCATATCCACCAATTCATTCAAAGACCGAGCTTTGCCGTCTGCCAAGGCTCTGACGATAAACCGGCTTAGTTCAGTGCGGCCTATTACCTTACGCCCATTAACGGCTTTCACATGTATTAAAGATAACTGCGTTGTATGTGTTCGCAGGTCTTCTTCCTTGATAAGTAGGTCTATGGCTCGCTCCAATTCCGTGAGCCTATTAAGGCGTTGCGTTAATTGGCTATGCTCGCCTCTAACCCTTTCGAGTCGCTGCGAGAGTTCGTCCCTAAGATTTCTCACCCTTATATTATAAAAAACCACTGGCGTTTTGTCAAATCCAAGTGGGCATACCAGTTATTTAACTGGCAAATAATGAAGACCAAGTGTCTGATTTATTTTTTATGATGATTTGAATGGATTATGGCTGTTTAGTTTTCCACCTAGCGTGTGCTGCCTTTTGAGCAATCTCTTTACGCTGTTCTGGTGTTAACTTTGCAGCTCTAGCTTTGCCACCTTTTAAGCCACCTAACTTGCCAAGTGCTACAGCATGAGGATTTTTGCCTTCGATTAACTCTGGCTCTATTTGTTTAGGCTCAGGCTCAATCTGTCCTGTAGCCTCTTGTACTACTCGGAAGGCAGTAATGCTAAAATCATGCTCTCGTCTCTTTTTTCTTGGCATGATTTAAGCATACCAGAACGCTCAAGCATGGTCAAGGGTTTGTGATTTCAAATTGATACACTACCCGGTTTCGTGTATTCTGTCAATAGTTTACGAGGGAAAATCGAAATCTTTCTCGATTTTTTCCAGGGGTGCCAGGCTGGCCAGGAGCTTCTTAACCCCCGCCCCTTCAAAGGCTACGGTCAGCTCCTGGTCATCCTTGGTAGAATTGCAATTCATCACTATGCCGGGGCCAAATTTGCTGTGGCGGACATGGTCACCGACCTTTAGCGTTAAAGTGCTAAAAGATTGAGGTGAAGGTCGGGAATAGGCATTAGCTACAGGAGTCGAGCTCTCCTCCCATAGACCTCTTGGGTTTATTAGGTGGGGTGAGATGTCCTGGAGGAAGCGCGACGGTGGGTTGGCTGTGGTGCCGCCGAATAAGCTTCGACGGTAACTACGTAAAAGGTAGAGTCGTTTCTTAGCTCTGGTTATGCCGACGTAGCAAAGACGACGCTCTTCTTCCATCTCTTCTGGGGCATCAAAGGATTTCCTGTGGGGGAGAATTCCTTCTTCCAGACCAACAATAAAAACCGCGGGGAACTCCAATCCTTTAGCCTGATGCAAGGTAATCAGGGTCACAGCATCGGTTTTTTCATTCAGTTCATCTATGTCTGATACAAGACTTACTTTTTCCAAAAATGCGGTTAAAGCCTCTTCAGGGGCAAGCTCATTATATTCACCGGCAACATTACGCAGCTCAATTATGTTCTCCCATCTCTCCTCCCCATCCTCCTTGCCCAGAATATATTCTTTATATCCCGTGTGCTCCAGTATCTCATCCACTAAACCAAAAAGAGTTAGTTCACGGCTCCGGGCGGTGAGGTTAGCCATAAGAGAATCAAATCCCACCAGGGTTTGAATGGTACGCGGGGAAAGAGATTGCTTCGTCCCGACAGAGTTGGGACTCGCAATGACATTATCACATATCTGTTTCAAAGCCTCATAGAGGGAAACGTTATGGTCTTTGGCCCAGGATTGCAGTGTAGTAATGGTCTTTTGTCCAATGCCCCTGCCTGGCACATTTATGATTCGAGTCAAACTGACATTGTCCTGCGGATTATGGATAACTCTGAGGTAAGCAATAATATCTTTAACCTCTTGTCTCTGGTAAAAGCGGGTGCCGCCAACAAGTTTATAAAGCACACCGTACCTCAGGAAAGTTTCCTCTAAAGCTCGTGACTGGGCATTAACTCGATACATGACGGCGCAATCTTTGAGTGATATCTGCTCCTGGCTAACAAGCTTCTCAATCTCGCTGACCACTGATTGAGCTTCTTCCTCGGCACTATAACTTTCGATAACAGTCACCGGCGCTCCATCTTCGTTCTTCGTCCACAGCTTTTTAGGCTTGCGCAGCACATTGGCTGAGATGACGTCTGAAGCTACCTCCAAAATTGTCTTGCTGGAGCGATAGTTCTGCTCCAAAAGCACCACTTTGGCTTCGGGGTAATCCTTCTCAAAGCTCAAGATATTACGTAAATCGGCAAACCTCCAGGAATAAATAGATTGGTCAGGGTCGCCGACTACGCACAGATTCCGATATTTTCCGGCTAGCTGCTTCATCAGCTCATACTGAGCGATGTTGGTGTCCTGAAATTCGTCAACCAAAATATGAACATACTTTGACTGGTACCTGGATAGGATTTGAGGACGGCCATGAAACAAGTGCACCGTCTTCATCAGCAAGTCGTCAAAATCCACCGCCTGACCCTGGCTGAGCAATTCCTGGTACCTCTGGTACACCCTTTGAACTATCTCTTCAAAATAGCTGCTAACCCGCTGGGCATAGTCCTCAGGACTAATGAGACGGCTCTTAGCTGCGCTGATAGCTGAGCGTAGAGCCTGAGGAGCATACTGCTTGGGGTCAAGATTAAGTTCCTCCAGAACTTGTTTCATCAACCTTAACTGGTCATCTTCATCATAGATAACAAAACTCGACTGCAGCCCGATAGTTTTGCCTTCACGACGGAGAATTCGAGCGCAGATGGCATGAAAAGTGCCCAAAGTCAAAGCCTCTACAGCCTGTCCCAGAAGTTGTTTCAACCTCTCCGCCATCTCTCGGGCAGCTTTGTTGGTAAAGGTAACTGCCATGACATTGTGGGGATTAACGCCGCAGATTTTGACGAGGTAAGCGACCCGGTGGGTAATCACTCTGGTCTTGCCGCTGCCAGGTCCAGCCAGGATAAGTACAGGCCCTTTGATAGCCTCCACAGCTTCTCTCTGGGCAGGATTAAGCGTGGCTAAGATATCCATGGAGACTCGGGAATTATTATAGCATTGAAGGGAGAAAGCTCCAAAGAGCGATGAGGGTTGGGTCTCGGGAGGACAACACAGGCTCTAATAAGTAGAGTAACAGGTTGAGCTAGCTAAGCTTTGTTGCTATACTTGATTCTGAAAATGGTTGATTGGAATGATTGCCAGAAGAATTTAGGAATATCTTTCCGCCAGGAGTCCTTACTGGAGCAAGCTTTCGTACATTCATCTTATTCTAACGAGAACCCAGACTTCGCCTGGCCCAGCAACGAGCGCTTAGAGTTTCTGGGCGATGCCGTACTTAACTTCATTGTGACAGAAAAGCTATATAAAGAGTTTCCCGAATTACCTGAGGGAGAACTAACCGAGATTCGTGCTTCTCTAGTTTGCCGTGATACCTTGGCTGACCTAGCTTCTTCACTCAAGCTTGGCGATTGGCTTTTGTTAGGACGAGGTGAGGAAACAAACGGAGGAAGGACAAAGGCGGGCAACTTAGCAAATGCTATGGAAGCACTGATTGGTGCTTTATATTTAGACCAGGGAATAGCCAAAGCCAGGAGATTTATTCTCAGACAGCTCAAGCCGGAATTGGAAAAAATAAAGGCCGGAAAGACAACCCCAAACTACAAGGCATTAGTGCAGGAGCTTATCCAGGGACAAAAGAGGCCAACGCCAATTTACCGTTTGGTGGAAGCCACTGGTCCTGACCACAGCAAGCAATTTACCGCCGAAATCCTGGTTGAGGGGGAGGCATTGGGCAGGGGGACAGGAAGGAGTAAAAAAATTGCTGAGAGCCAAGCAGCAAGAGTGGCTTGGGAAAAACTGAGGTGTAACTATGGGTAGACGTGACTATAGAAAACGCGAGCCAAAGAAACCTAAGAAGGGGGAACAGAAAAGCAAACCGATTTCAGAACTCGTGCCACAGGTGGAAGTAGAGGTAATCAAAAAAAAGAGGAAGCCCGCTGAGGAATTTGAGGAATAGGTGGTTTGGCGGCTTACCTTGAGCTTTACCATAGTGGCAAGCTGAGGGAGCGGGTAGAGACGGCTTTATCTCTTCTGGAGAGTTGCTCTGTATGCCCTCGCAGTTGCGGTGTGAATCGCTTGGCTGGCGATACAGGCAAGTGCCATACTCCTCGTGAAGCAATGGTATCCAGCTACGGACCTCACTTCGGCGAGGAAGCCCCATTGGTAGGCCAGTATGGTTCGGGCACTATATTTTTCACTAACTGCAACCTCAGATGTCTATTCTGCCAAAATTATGCCTTTAGCCAGCTAGGCGAAGGACAGAAGGTGAGCAAGGAAGAGCTAGCTTACATAATGCTCTCCATTCAATCTCAAGGATGCCACAATATAAACCTGGTCTCCCCAACCCATGTAGTTCCGCAGATTCTGGAAGCACTGGAACTAGCAGTGGAGTCAGGCTTGCATCTTCCCCTAGTATACAACAGCGGTGGCTATGACTCAGTGGAGGCCCTGAAGATACTCGACGGTATTGTTGATGTTTATATGCCGGACATGAAATATGACGATGAGGAGACTGCTAAAGAATTATCTGGCATTGAAAACTATCCTGAGGTAAACAAAGCGGCAATCAAAGAAATGCATCGACAAACAGGCGACCTGGAGATAAGCGAAGAAGGAGTGGCTCAACGAGGGCTTCTGGTTCGACACCTTGTTTTACCCAACGGCTTGGCAGGAACAAAAGGGATAGTAAATTTTCTCAGCAAAGAAATTTCCCGCAATACCTATGTCAATATCATGGCTCAATACCATCCCTGCTATAAGGCTTTTCAAATTCCAAGCTTAGGGCGGCGCATATCATCCGCAGAATTCCATGAGGCAGTATCCTTAGCCCAAGAAGCAGGACTAAGTCGGCTGGATAAAGTCTATACCAGGGAGATTCTTCGCATTCGCTCAGAATGACTAGTATAGCTGAAAATGAAGAGAGTAACTCAGGATAACGAAATGGCTGATCTAGCACGCCTTTCTGCTACAATTTACGGGCGGGTGCAAGGTGTTTACTTTCGCTACTTCGTTCGGAATGCAGCCAGGAATCTAAGTTTAAAAGGCTATGTTCGCAACCTTTCCGGCGGTGAAGTTCAAGCGGAAGGAGAAAAGCCACAGCTGGATAGACTACTAGAGCAACTTAAAACGGGCCCGCCGGGAGCCCAGGTCAAGAGGGTGGAGGTAGATTGGTCAGACTATTCAGGGCAGTTCGACGCTTTTAGGATAAGATATTAACAGAAATCCTAAGCACCAAATCCCGAATCCTAAACAATATCAAAACTCAAAATCTCTGTAACCTAAATGGTTTTGAATTTGGCAGTTTGCATTTGTTTAGAGCTTCGATTTTAGGATTTTAGTTAATTCAGGACCCTCTCAGTCCTCAAGTTGAACCCTGCCCTCGTTAATCAGTTTTAAATGCTCGCAGTCAACTCCAGCTATTTGAGAAGCCTTGAGGTCAATTTCATGGGGTTCGCCAAACAAGATTTTCCCGTAATCCTCCACATCTCCTTTCGTGGGGTCATCAGTGTAAAAGAACTTTTGATGAGCTTCGATAATGCCCAGATCAAAAGGCAAGGTGAAGTAGAGGTCAGC
>JBEKTM010000052.1:0-9559 GCA_049516035.1 Dehalococcoidia bacterium | reverse complement strand
TTGCGCAAGCCGAAGTATCGACCGCGCATCTGCGTCGGCACGAGGTCCGCCATCATGCTTCCCCACACTGGGTTCAAGGCAGAATCAAAGGCGGTGTTCAAAGTCATGAACGCTATCAGCCACCAGACTTGGTGTGTCTGGAACAGATAAGGAATGAGGAGAATCGGCAGCCACATCAAAGCATGCATAACGGCCATGCGAAGTATGAAACCTTTTCGGCTCCCCATTCTTTCAGAGAGGGCAGGCGCAGCGAACTGCGCCGCTGCCATGGTGAAATTGGGCACGCTGGTGAGCAAGCCAATCTGCTGAGTACTGGCTTTCATTGTCAGCGCGTATGGCGTAATGTAGTTCTGCGTCAGCCCGAGCATTGCGGAATAAGCTGCGCCATCAAGAAAACTGTTCCTCAGGCTCTTGTTGACCTGTTCCTCGCTCAGATTGGACGGACCATCACGAGGGCGGTGTGGGAGATGTATGTTAACCGAAATGGTAGTTTACCTGCCTTGTGCGTAATGGAACCGGCGCATGCGTCCGGGATTTGAGTCACATGCAATACTTCCACAGACAATTGCCCCCGGATTTCGTTCAAGCCAAGACCCCCACAGCATGCCTTGCTGCTTGAACCATGAAAGGAAGAAACACAGTGAGGGCTTGTGTACGGAAGCAACTATCGATGGACTCATTCTAGTGGGCGGGAATTACCCTGTCGCCATCTTTGGTATGATACGTTTTTGTCGGTCAGTTGTCAATGGGTTGCACAAGGTAGCGGATTGCCGGTATTCTTAACATGGGCGTGTGCCATTCCAGTTAGCCGCAAGACTGCTTCGGATTCTCTCTCAGGGATGCATAGTGAAAAAGAATGTGTTAAAATACTGTACTGTGACCACCAAGCGTGGTCAGCCAGCACAATTTCTTGACAGCGGGCAGGATGTAGGATATAATAAACACTCCCCTATCTTCAAGAGAGGAGACTGTTATCAGATTTATTGAGATGGCCGAAGAATAACCGAACTTGAGTTCTTGAGTAAAGTAGGTAAAATAAATAGAAAGGAGGTGGTTGAATAGCGATATAGCGTCAACTGAATCTCAAAAACGACGAGGGGATGGGATGAGGATGAGCGAATGAAAAATTTAGGTAAAGGAGGTTTGAATGAGTAAAAGAGTTTTAAAGATGGGCTGGCTAGGGTTGATTATTTTGGCTCTTATCATACTACCAGCCTGTGGTAGTAGTGGTGGTGGTGCGATACCATACAAGAACCCCGGTGTCTTTATCCAGGATACCATCGGAAGGATCGACTCCCTTGACCCGTGCTACTGCTACGACACCGCTAGCGGTGAGCAGATCTATTATATGTATGAAGGGCTACTGGGTTATAATGGCAATAGCACCGACACGTTCGTGGGGCTTATGGCCACAGACTATTACTGGGTCAACAGCACGTCACTACGCTTCAATATCCGCCCGGACGTCAAATTCTCAAACAACGACACTATGACCGCTGATGATGTGGCATACTCGTTCCATCGGGCGATGGTAGAGGACCCGGATGGTGGGCCTGTCTGGATGTTTTATTTCCCGTTGCTAGATGTTTACGGTAGCCGTGATGGGGATGGCAACATTGTCGTTAATGAGACCGATATCGCCAATGCAGTGCAGGTTGTTAACAGCACTTGCGTCCAGTTTAACTTCGTTCGCCCCTTTCCAGCTACCACTTGGTACCAGATCCTGTGCGGCTCCTGGGGCTCGATTGTGGACAAAGCGTTCTGCGTCGCCCACGGCGACTGGGACGGCAATTGGGGCAACTGGACACTTTACAACAACCCGGCACAGGAGGACCTTGTACTCCAAAGTAGAGCCATGGGTACCGGGCCCTGGGCACTTGACGTCTGGACCCCACCCGGTGAGATCAAACTGGTGAAAAACCCGTACTATTGGAAGGGAGCCGGGACCGTACCCTTTGATAGGGTCATTACCAACTTCGTCGACACATGGGCTAGCCGAAAGCTGGCACTCTTGGCCGGAGATTGTGACATTGCCTATTGTCCGCGGACGAACATTGCTGACATCGCAAATGCTACGGACGTCCAGGCCATCAGTGGTCTGCCTGAGCTTACTATTGATTCGTTCTACTTTAATCAGAACATATCGAGCGCCACCACCTATGCTGGCAGTAAACTACTTGACGGCAACGGCATCTCATTGGACTTCTTCTCTGACATAAACGTGCGCTTAGGCTTTACCTATGCCTTCGACTGGGCTACCTATATCGCGCAGGCCATGCAGGGCGAGGCTACTCAGAGGGGTTCACCATTTGTTTATGGCCTCCCGTACTTCAACCCGGCTGGTAAGATGTATAGCCTTAATCTAACGCTGGCTAAGTACTATCTCGAGCACTCCGCCTGGGGTAACCTCTCGGCTATCGGATTCAAATTCACTTTAATCTACAACACCGGTAACCTGGTGCGTAAGACTGCCTGCGAGATTCTGGCTAATAACCTGTTCAAAATCAGCCCCAACTTTCAGGTCGCCGTCCTGGCGAAAGACTGGTCAAGTACAATGTCACTTATAAGAGGCAGGTCGTGGGTCATGTTCCAGATAGGCTGGCTGCCCGACTATGCCGACCCCGACAATTATGCGGTTCCTTATATGCAGAGCACCGGTACTTTCTCCGGACCCGCGTCCTACTACAACGCCACCGTTGACGCCCTGATTGCGGAGGGCGCAATTTCTATCAATACTACACGGCGGCAGGAAATCTACTATGCGCTGGCGGATGCCTGGTATTATGACTGTCCTGGTATCATTCTGGCTCAGCCGCTGGGCAGGCGCTTCTTCACCAAGTATATACATGGCTTTGAGTTTAACCCGACAACATGTGGCCAGCCCGGCAACCTGTATTATATGACTAAGTCAGAGTCCTAACAAAGGGCTAGTCTGGCAGAGCGCCCGATGGGCGCCACGAGATAAATCTGGAGACCCCCGCTTGTCAGCGGGGGTCTCTCTATGGTATAAAGGGGTGCTTTGGAACTAAGGTCTTATATTATCCGCCGCGTGCTTCTTCTTATCCCTGTTCTTTTGGGAGTGACCCTGTTTATCTTCGGCATTGCCATGCTCTTCCCCCCTGCACAGCGTGCGACTCTTTATGTCACTAACATGAGGCAGCTGTCTGACCTGCCGGCTATCATTCAGAAGTATGGTCTTGATAAACCGTTCTTCGTGCAGTACGGCACCTGGCTCAACCAGGTACTCCACGGTAATCTGGGCTGGTCGCGAGCGATCTCTATGCCTGTTGCGCAGGCTATCCCGCATCTCCTGCCGGCTACCCTAGAACTGGCTATATTCGCAGTGCCGCTTATCGTTCTGGTTGGCATTTTCTTAGGTACTAAGGCCGCCACCCACAAAGACAAGCCTCTTGACCACGGTACACGGGTAGTAGCCATCCTGGGCTGGTCGCTGCCCAGCTTCTGGCTGGGGCTGGTACTGATGATGATTTTCTACGGCTACTTCTCCGGCCTTCTACCGCCTGGCCGGCTCGGTGTTCAGATGGATATCCTGGTTGACTCCGTTGGGTTTGCCCGTTACACTCATATCAACACTATTGACGCCATCCTCAATCTCAACGGGCCAGTCCTCCTGGACGCCCTAAGACATCTCATCTTGCCGGTGATGACCCTTTCGGTGATTAACATGGCCTTTATCATGAGACTGATGCGCTCCAGCATGCTGGAGGCTCTGGGCAAAGGATACATCCTCACCGCCAGGGCCAAGGGACTTGCTGAAAAAGTTGTGGTCAATAAGCACGCCCGCCGCAATGCCCTCATCCCGGTGATAACTGTATCGGGCTATCTATTTGCCGGCCTGGCCAGCGGTGCCGTTATCACCGAGACCATCTTCAGCTTTAAGGGCATCGGCTGGTGGGCCTGGCAGGCGGCGGTTATGTTGGACATACCATCAGTTTTGGCTTTTGCCCTGTTCACTGCCACCCTGTTTGTCGTCATCAACTTACTGGTGGATATCCTCTACACACGTGTTGACCCGCGAGTGAGATTAGGAGGAGCAGTGCAATGAGTGACTGGAGATTTACAGCACGGCAGCTTGCTAAGAACCCGCTTTCGCTGACGGGAGTCATCATCATTGCCATCTTTATCATCATTGCCATCTTCGCTCCTCTTATTGCTCCCACACCGGCAGGTCAACTAAACTCCTATATGATACCCCGTGATGGTTACTGGGCAGAACCGGAACCTCCCAGCGCGGCGCATATCTTGGGCACCACCCAGGGGCAGTACGATATCTTCTACGGGGTTGTCTGGGGTGCCCGCTCTGCCTTTCGTGTGGCATTGGTGGTGATGTCCATTACACTTCTCATCGGGATCGTACTGGGTAGCCTGGCCGGCTACTTTGGTGGAGTTCTGGACGAGGTTCTCATGCGCATCACCGATATCTTCCTGGCCTTCCCCTGGCTAATTCTGGCTATGGCGCTCGTCGTTGTCCTGGGGCCCGGCCTGAAGAGTGTTATGATTGCTCTTATCGTGGTCTGGTGGCCTTCCTATGCGCGGCTCATCCGCGGCGACATACTCCAGGTGCGTGAAGAAGACTATGTCGAGGCTGCTCGCGGCCTCGGGGCCTCGAGCGGGCGGGTCATAATCCGCCATGTGCTGCCCAACGCCATCTACCCCGCACTTATCATGGCTTCACTGGACATCGGAGCAGTGGTCCTGTCGGCGGCAGCGCTGAGCTTCCTCGGCCTGGGCGCCCCTGAAGGTTACGCCGACTGGGGGCAGATGACCCAGTTCGCCCAAAACTGGATTGTAGGGCCACTGGATAACCCTTTGAAGTACTGGTATGCGGTCATCATTCCCGGCTTGTTCATCCTCTTTTTTGTGCTGGGCTGGAATCTTCTCGGGGATGCCTTCAGGGATATTTTTGATCCGAGGTTGGCGAGGCGCTAGATGGAAGACCTTGTCAGGATAAGAGACCTCACTGTCAGGTTTCACACTTATGAGGGCGTCGTTTACGCTATCGATGACCTGGACCTGGACATCAGACAGGGAGAGACGTTGGGGATAGTGGGTGAAACCGGTTCGGGAAAGACCATGACTGCCTTGGCCATTCTTCGTCTCATCCCCTACCCCGGTAAAATAGAATCAGGGAGTATCGTCTTATTTGACAGAAGTCTCCCCGGTGGACTGGAGTTGCTTAAATTAAGCGAAGATAAGATGAGGTCCATTCGCGGCTGCAAAATATCCATGGTGTTCCAGGAGCCGGGGTCTGCCTTAAACCCCGTGTATACCATCGGTGATCAGATCTCCGAAGTCTACCTACTTCACCAGCGACAGGAGCTCGGCCGCCAGGCAAAGCGACGAATAGACAGCCTGCTCGGCAACGGAAGCACCCTTGCCGCTAGCATCAAGAGGCCTTTCTGGCGCTGGCAGAGCAGGCTTTACAACAAGATAGCCGAGGGATCTAATCCCCTTGAGCCTCGCATCTTGAGCCATATCCCGTTGTTCAGGCGGCTTCTCTGGCGGCTAAAAGATGAGGCTGGGTTGCTCACGGTTAGTATGCTGAAAGACGTGGAAATCCCCGACCCGGACCGCGTGGCTACGCTGTATCCCCATAACCTCTCTGGGGGGATGAAACAGAGAGCGGTCATTGCCATGGCACTGGCCTGCTCTCCGGAGCTTCTTATCGCCGATGAGCCGACTACCTCGCTTGATGTCACGATTCAGGCGCAGATGCTGGAACTCTTCCGGCGCATCAAAACGGACAAAGGGGCCTCCGTTCTCTTTATTACTCACAACCTGGGAGTGGCCGCGGAAGTCTGTGACCGGGTGGCGGTTATGTATGCCGGCAGGCTCTGCGAGGTAGCCGGCGTCGAGGAAATGTTTCTCCACCCCTTGCATCCTTATACCAAGGCTTTGCTAGAAGCCGTTCCTATGCCAGGGAAGGAACTACAGACTATCCCCGGGGTGCTGGCTGATGCCTTGAATCCGCCGCCGGGCTGCCGTTTTCACCCACGGTGCTCGAGTGCCATGCCGATGTGCCAGCAAGAGAGGCCCAAACTTAAAGAAATCACAAAGGACCATATGGTCGCCTGTTATCTTTTTTGATCTATGACTTAATTTATGGACACCTTAGTTGATATCAGAAGATTGAAGAAACACTTCCCAATACTGGGTGGTGTTTTCAAAAGACCGGTGGGAGCGGTCAGGGCGGTGGACGGGGTCAGCCTGACGATTAATCGGGGGCAATGGCTGGGACTGGTCGGCGAATCGGGCTGCGGCAAGACGACACTGGCCAAGACACTCATCCGTCTCTGGAAACCCACCAGCGGTCATATGTATTTTGATGTTCCCGATGTGGTGAAAGCGGAGATAGAAATGTTGGAGTCGCAGGACAAGAACGGCAGTAAGCTGAACTCTCTTCTCAAGGAGAATGACCTGGCGACCTTTTCCAGTAGCAAGGTCCGCTCATTTCATCGCCGTGCCCAGCTTGTCCACCAGGACCCTTTTACCTCCCTTAACCCACGCATGAAGATAAAGAGTATAGTTGCTGAGCCGCTGCGGATACACCATGTCCTGTCCGGCCACGCAGTCGAGACGGCGGTCGCGGAACTATTGGACAAGGTTGGTCTGAGCTCAGGGCAACTGGAGCGCTATCCCCATCAATTCAGCGGCGGTCAGCGCCAGCGCATCGCCATCGCTCGTGCCCTGGCTACCAAGCCAGAGTTCATCGCCTTCGACGAACCGACATCTGCACTGGACGTCTCTGTCCAGGCCCAGATCCTCAACCTTTTGAAGGATCTCAAGAGAGAATTCGGCCTTACTTATCTCTACATCACCCATGAACTTCTGATTGCCGAGAGTGTCTGCGATTATATCGCTGTGATGTATCTGGGTAAGGTGGTGGAGATGGGAAGACCGGAGGAGATATTTCACACACCACGTCATCCCTATTCCCAGTCTCTGATAGCAGCAACGCCAGTACCTGATCCTAAGAGAAGGGTCGGTCGCATTATCCTTCCTGGCGAGGTACCCAGTCCAGCCAATCCACCGCCCGGCTGCGCTTTTAACCCCAGATGTTCTCGAGCCAGCAAGGAATGCCGTGAACTTGGACCAGCGCTCGAGCTTGTTAGCAACGACCACTACGTTGCATGTTTTCATCCTCTGTAGACCGCTAACTTCGTCTCCAGCCTTGTTATTTACCTAATATATCCCGGTTATCTCACGGGTTTGCTAATTGGTGTTTGCCTTCGGTTCTGACGCAGATCCTGTAAAATGTCAGGGCATCAAAGAGTCTGGTCATGACTGCATACCTGTCCTTACAGCTTAGCGGGATTTGGGGGCTTTTCTATGACTTGGTGCAACATTGTGTGCACCGTGTGATTTCTATTTGTAAAAGCAGGTGCTCTGGCCAGCTTTATGGAGTCCCTGGAGGGATTCGAACCCTCGACCCGCTGCTTAGAAGGCAGCCGCTCTGTCCAGCTGAGCTACAGGGACAACCAAATTAAGTATAACATGATGGAGCTGGAATGATAAGAATATAATGGTGAGCTAGTCTTTGTGAGCCTGTGCTACGTGCTTCTGCCAGCATTTCTCGTGCACATAAACAGCACATTTAGCACAGTAATAAATACGGGCTCTGGCTTCTTTGCCACAAATAGGGCATTTCATTACTTGCTACCTCCGTTATCTTTTTTCCCGAATCCTTCAGGATTAGCCCCTTTCCCTCTTTCCCCTCTGGAGTCAGTTATATAAAAGCCCGGTCCGTTAAATATGATAGGGACGGGACAAAAGATGCGACGGGCAATTCCGTGACAGCTAGGACAATCGGCTATTGGCTTATCGCTAAAGCTCTGCTTAAGCTCAAATTGCCGGTTACAGTTCAGGCAACGATATTGATAAGTAGGCATTCATATCCTCCGTTATTCTGAAAGAGGTGTTTTTATTCCTCTGGGGTTTGTTCCTTGGATACTTGTACCGCGGTGACCTGTCCTTCTGGTTTGTTCTCTTTTGCTTTAAATTCGCCATCTAAATTGACGCTGCCTATCTCAAAGGATGGTCGATGAGCTTGCAATACATGCTCATCCCAACAGTAGGCGTGTATAAAGACGCCGCAGGAACAATGGAAGACAGACCTGTCATAAATCAATGGATTCCCGCATATAGTGCAATTCATCTATTTACCTCCTATGATATTGCCCCTGAAAAACGAAGTTTTTCAGGGGACCCCAGATTCATCTGTTGGCATTTCCGAGATCCCCATGAAAAAGAGCGAAGCGAATTTTTCATGGGGCACTAATTAGCACTCTTAGTATCAAATTGCTAATTATAGCGCGCGGATAGAGTTTCAGCAAGCTTTCAGTTGGCAGTTATCTTGTATGTCGTAGCTACCTTCGACGCTTTCCGTAAAGACTTTGACGGCAGGGCACAAATATCGCTTATTGACAATATGTTTTCCTAGCCGTTAATATGGACGTATTCCCATGGGTGTAAAATATAGCTTGCCGAAGTCCTTCACATCTTATCGCAACGCGGTGCGAGTAGAGTTAAAGGAGGTTATCAATAGCTGTCCTCCAGCTCTTGGTAATATGCTCCGATATCATATGGGCTGGCAAGATGAGCACGGGCATCCCTGTAGCAAGGAATCGGGCAAATTTATTCGCTCTACTCTTTGTCTTCTTAGTTGTCAGGTGGTGGGAGGTGACGCATCGCAGGTAATGCCCGCCGCCGCCGCCGTCGAGCTCATCCACAACTTTTCTTTAATCCACGACGATATCGAAGATGCCAGCTATGAGCGTCATCATCGGCCAACTGTATGGAAGTTATGGGGGCAGTCTCAAGCGATAAACGCCGGCGATACCATGTTCACACTGGCTTATTTAGCGTTGCTGAAGCTAAAAGAGAAGGGGATAGATGATGAAAAGATTGGCGGTTCCACTGAAATGTTGAGCCTGGCTTGTTTGGAGCTTTGCGAAGGACAATATCTGGACGTCGAATATGAGAACCATCTGGACATTACCATCGAGGACTACCTGGACATGGTAGCCAAAAAAACAGCAGCCCTGCTTGCCGCATCTGCTTCTTTAGGAGCATATCTGGGCAACGAAGATGATAAGATGGTGAATTTTTTTCACCTGTTTGGCAAAGAATTAGGTGTAGCCTTTCAGATTTATGATGATATATTGGGGATTTGGGGAGTGGAGGAAAGCACTGGTAAATCTGCTGGCGATATCTCACAGAGGAAGAAAACTTTGCCCGTAGTTTATGGATTGCAAAGTAGCGATGGTGGGGCAAAAAGGAGACTCGAAAGGTTTTATTCTGAGAGATCTATCGAAGGCGAAGATGTAATTGAGGTTATGAAAATTCTGGACCGCCTAGGTGCCAAGGATTATGCTGAAAATTTGGCTGAGCAATATTATGGCAAGGCTTTGGCACAGCTTGAGGCTACCGGGCTGGATACATCTCGGCAAGCTCCACTTAAAGAGATTGCTTGCTTTCTACTAAAGCGCGACTTTTAGGAGGGAAAATGCCGAAAAAGACTGTTGAAGACATCGATGTT
>JBEKTM010000051.1:0-9607 GCA_049516035.1 Dehalococcoidia bacterium | reverse complement strand
TATATCGTGGTAAATGGACTTAAGGAAGATACTTTCTATGCCAGACTTGCTCTCACCATTGATGGTGTTAAATTAGATATCGATTCTCGGCCTAGCGATGCATTGGCCCTGGCTGTAAGAGTTGGGGCACCAATATATGTTGAAGAATCGGTGTTGGAAAAAGCGGGCATTATACTGGAAGAGGAAACAGGCAAAGCTGTTTCTGAAAGTAAAGTTGATGAGCAAGAGCTGAAAGGGCTCTCAGCATATAAGGATTTCATAAATACGCTTGATTTAGAAGATTTTAAGAAGCGCCAATCCTGAGAATGTCAACAAAAGTGGCCCTTGTTGCTACTTCTAGATAAAGTCCCAAGCTTAAAATCCTAACGTGAAGGCTTCGCATTCAGTTCGCCAGCCAAGGTTTGTAAGGCAGTAATATACCCCCTCCAGCCCAAGCCAATTATCTGTTTTTCAGCTATAGGGGCAATTACAGATTTGGCGCGCCATTCCTCACGGTGGTAGATATCGGATAAATGGACTTCGATTACCGGTAATTTGCTGTCAACCAGGGCATCGAGCAGAGAAAATCCGTAGTGGGTGAGGGCACCAGGGTTAATTATTATGCCCTGGGCGGAATCCGCTTGCTCTTGAATAAAATCTATGAGTGCCCCTTCATGATTAGACTGAAATGTCACCACTTCGACATTTAAGGCCCGAGCTTCTTTCTTCAGCAGGGCATCAATTTGGCCCAGAGTCTTTTCTCCGTAAATTGACTTTTCTCTTTTGCCCAGCATATTCAAATTTGGTCCATGGATAACTAGAATTTTCATAAGGCTACCTCCTCTTTTTGTTTCTCCGGCTCGGATAGTTTTACTTTACGTTGACAAGCCACGCATTTAGCCCAATCCTCTCTGTATTGTACCAAAAGATTGCCACAGTCAGGGCAAGGCTGAGCTATTGGCCTGCGATTTACGGTGAATTGGCACTTGGGGAACTTGCTACACCCATAAAACACCCTCTTCTTCTTACTGATTCTTTTCACGAGCTCGCCACCACACTGGGGGCAAGAAACCCCGGTTTTAACTATGTAGGGCATGGCTGTTTTACAGTCAGGATAGCCGCTACAGGCGAGGAATTTACCGAAACGCCCGACCTTTATGACCATGGGGCGACCGCATTTGGGACATGTCTCCTCGCTAGCCTGAGTCATGCTAACCTTTTCTAAATTTATCCAAGCTTTATCCAGCATATCCTGGAAGGGAGGATAAAATTCCTGCAAAGCAGCGATCCATTCATGCTTACCTTGGGCTATTTCGTCTAGTTGTTCTTCCATCCGAGCTGTGAAACCAGGGTCAACGATTTTAGGGAAATGCTCAGTCAAGATTTTGTTGACCGTTATCCCTAGTTCCGTAGGGTGGAATTTGCCATCGGCTTTGTTAACGTAATCTCTTTCTTGAATGGTGGACAGGATGGGGGCATAGGTGCTGGGGCGTCCGATTCCTTTTTGCTCCAGTGCTTTTATCAATGTGGCCTCAGTGTAGCGGGGTGGCGGCTGGGTAAAACATTGTTCGGGAAAGGTTCCCAGGTAAATCAATTTATCTCCAATTCTCAGCTTGGGCAAGGAAACAAAGCTTTCTCCTCGTTCATCTTCGTCCCTGCTTTCGCTGTAAACAACCATAAAACCAGGAAATTTAACCATAGAGCTACTTGCTTTGAGTAGATATCCTTGAGGTTGTTTTTCAGCATTGCTTGCCTCTATTTCCACGTTGGTTGTGTCGTATAAAGCTGCTGACATTTGACTGGCGACCATGCGCTTCCAGATAAGCTCGTAGAGCTTTAGCTGAGTGGGATCGAGAAATGTCCTGAGTTGCTCCGGTTGGCGGTAAATTTTGGTGGGCCGAATTGCCTCGTGAGCTTCCTGGGCAAACTTTGCTTTCCTGGCAAAACTACGTGGCTTTGGTGGGAGAAATTTGGCTCCGTATTTCTCGCTGATAAACTCCCTCGCCTCGCTTATGGCAAAGGCCGCCACGTGAGTAGAATCGGTGCGCATATAGGTAATAAGTCCCACCGAGCCTTCCTTGCCCAGGGGCAAGCCTTCGTAAAGTTGCTGGGCAATAGCCATGGTTCGCTTGGCGGTGAAGTGCATTTTCTGCCAGGCCTCTTGCTGCAAGGTGCTCGTGATAAAAGGCGGAGCTGGTTGACGAGCTATCTGTTTAGTTACCACCGCCCTAACTGCATATTCAGCCTCTTCTAAGTCAGCGGTAACCCTTTCTGCTTCATCTTTATTGCCAATATCCAGTTTGGTGCCATTGGCCAGGGCGAACAACCTGGCTTTAAAGCTCGCCTTTTTTTCTTCAAGCGGAGCTAGCTCAACTTCTATAATCCAGTACTCCTGGGAAGTAAAGTTTTGAATCTCCTGCTCACGGTCAACAATCATCCTCACGGCCACCGATTGAACCCTGCCTGCGGAAAGTCCCCTCTGCACCTTTCGCCACAGGAGCGGACTCAGCTTGTAGCCCACAAGTCTATCCAGGATACGCCGGGCTTGCTGGGCATTTACCAAGTTCATATCGATAGAGCGAGGATTTTGGAAAGCTTCCTGGACAGCGTCCTTGGTTATTTCGTGAAAAACTACGCGCTGAACTGGTCTGTCATCGTTATCCAGCTTGGTGGCTTGCACCAGATGCCAGGAAATTGCTTCTCCTTCGCGGTCAGGGTCAGTAGCCAAATAGATAGAGTTAGCCTTACTAGCCGCCTTTTGGATTTCGCCAACTATCTTTTTCTTCTCCGCGGGGATGACATACTTTGGAGTAAACCCTTTGTCTATATCTACGCCGAGGCTGGCCCTGGGCAGATCACGCACATGTCCCAGAGACGCCTTGACACTGTAGCTGCGTCCCAGAATCTTATTTAGCGTTCTGGCTTTGGCGGGAGATTCGACGATAACTAGTTTACTTGCCATAATTTATCCTATATTAATTTCTTCGAGCCAGCACATAATTCATATTTCCCACTTGTTTGACAATCCCCTTTAACTCCAACATCGCTAGAGTGCTGCTCACTTCTGACGTAGTCAAGCCGCTGCGGCGGCAAATTTCATCTATATGATTGGGCTCAGAGCTCAATTGTTTTAGTATAGCAGATTCAACTTCGTCGGCTGGGGAAAACTCCTTAATTTCTGCTTGCTGTACTACGATGGTCAGGTTTAGTTCCTGGAGAATATCAGTGTAATTGCGAACCAACTTAGCTCCTTCTTGAATGAGACGGTTAGTTCCTTGGCTGGCCGGGGAGAGGATGCTGCCAGGGATGGCGAAGACCTCCCGATTCTGTTCCACTGCCTGATGGGCCGTAATCAAAGCCCCACTCCTTTCTCCAGCTTCCACCACCAACACCCCCAGGCTCAAGCCACTCATAATTCGATTGCGGAGTGGGAAGTTCTCCGCCTTAGGCTTGACGCCTAAAGGGTATTCACTGACCAGAGCACCGTGCTCCATAATAGCTTGAGCCAGTTTGGCATTTTCTCCGGGATAGATGATATCCAGACCGGAGCCAAACACAGCTATAGTTTTGCCCCCGGCATCCAGAGCAGCCCGATGAGCCACAGAGTCAATTCCTCGGGCTAATCCGCTGACAATAGTGATTTTACTTCGTGCTAAATCGGCTACAACCTCCTCGGTTACCTGCCTCCCGTAGATGGTGGGACGACGAGTACCGACTATGGCTAAACAAGGCTCATCTTGGGCTGGGAGACTACCCCGCACATAAAGCACCGGAGGATAATCATAAATTTCCTTTAATCTCGAGGGATACAGAGGGTCCTCATAGACAAACACCTTTACCCTGTAGCATTCCAGTCTTTCCATCTCAGTGTCCAGGGAGATTCTCGGGCGTAGGGTTACCAGGGCATCTATGCTTCGGGAATCCAGTCCTGCTTGCTTTAGCTTGCCTTGGGGAGCTTTCCAGGCATCCTGTAAACTGCCAAAGTACTCTTTTAGCTGAGAAATCCGGACACGACCGATACCGGGTATCCCGGAAAAAGCTACCCAATATTTCAGTTCGTCAGCACTTACCATATGAATCCCTGCTGGATTTTAGCATAATTCTCCCGACAGAGGAGAGCTATTGACACCATGCAGTAGCTATGCTACGCTAAAACAAATTGAGACTCGCGTGATGAGAGGTTGTTCAATTGTTATTAGGAGGGAGGATTATTAAACGAGCTTGATGGGAAAAGGAGGTGAAAAATGCCCCCAACGGGTACAGCTAATCCCGCTCCAGCTATGATCGTTGATATTGGTCTATCTACATTAGTGCTAATCTTAGGGATTTTCATCGTCATCGTGGGCATAATAATAGCCGGTGTAATCTATCGGGAGTCGCGGGAGTGGAGAAAATTGGTATTGCCCATGTTTGATAGGAGCTCATCAGAGATGGCGTCGGAATCCTCTAAGGAACCAGGTAGCATAACACCCCGAATGGCGGCCTATGGCAAGGAGATATTTGGCCGAGTCTTCGCTCATATGGATGTCGCTGGCTTGCTAGGCGGGGCTGTTATCGTCATCCTGGGCATACTTGTAGTCTTGATAGGATCTAGTATCGGAAGTTAGTTAACGCCACGAATAGCGGCCTATGGCAAGGAGATATTTAGCTGAGTCTTCGCTCACATGGATGCCGCTGGTTTGCTAGACGGTGCTTCAAAGTGGCCCACTACCAGCATATTTGTAGTCCTGATACGACTTACTCTCAGTGATTAGCCCTTTCCCTAGTGTCCCTTTGACGCCTGTGACAGGCCACCACGACACAATGCCGTAAATTACCGTGCTGATGGGGCGGGCCATCAGCCTGAGGACGAAGAGTATTGCCTGTACAAGCCAGAGTATCGGTGGGTTATAGAGAATCGCAGCTACAACTCGACCGATTAACCGAGTAATGAAAGCGACAGCCTTTAGTATGCTCCGCAATGGCGGATTGTACACAAGCCAGGCTGCTGCGGCTGCAATCCCCCTGAGGTAAAACAGGAAGGCTGCTATTAGCCAGCGGAGAGGAGGGTGGTAGAGAAACCAGGTTATACCCAGAGGAATTCCCACCAGTATTCTCCAGAACAGGGCAACAATACGAAACGAAATGTCCCAGAAGAAATTTCTCGTCAAAGGCCAGCCACGACGCCATAGCCTCACCAGCCATACCACCAGAGCCAATAAGAGAAGGAAGAGGAAGAGCACTCCAAAGACTAGGACAGTGGCTGGAAGTTTTATTCCTACCAGTGGTATTGTGATAGTTGGGACATTAGGAATAACATAACCTATGCCAATGCCTACGAGTGTCAACACAAAGGCGAGGAAGATGATGTTTCTGAGTTGAGCTGACCATCTCCCCATCCGTACCAGCCAGGGATAGAGAATGCGCCATGTAAAAAGAATAGCTAATGGTATTAGGATCAAACACAATATAGCTAGAGGGACTGCCCCGACAGCTAGGAAAAAGGATATCAGTGCACCGAAGTAAATGACAACCGCGGTTAGCAAGAGGAGCGCTAAACAGCTCATGGCGTCCCAATCTCCTTAGTGCACCAGGAGAATTCCGTCTTGCTCTTTTTCATTGTGCCCCATATACACTTTGACATAGACTCATGACAATATGAACATCCAGAAAGCCAGGAAAGCTGTAGCACAAGCCATCAAAGTACCCATAAACATACCCATGGCTATGGTAAGCATACTCGTAACTGCACCCATGGCTATGGTCAAAGTACTCGTAACTGCAGTCCCGGCCAGTAGAAGCCCTGCGAGCGGTAAGAGCATTAAACAGCCTATCATATCGCCCTCCTCTCCTTAGTGCACTTAGGAAAACTCGCCTTACTCTTTTTAAAGGATTTCATACGAGATTATGAGATTAAGTACAAATTAATTTTCCCCCAACTTAATAACCTTCCCCCTGCAAGTCTTATTGCAGAACCGGGAGAAAATTCCCACGATTTAGTTTATTCTGTTACCTTGAATTTTGTTTCTCGGTAGGCCACGACCATAAGAACGATCAGCACTACCAGGCCTATTACTACCCATACCCAGGTCGGAATCGGAGACACCGTGAACTTGATAGAATCCGACCAAGGACCTTCGTTGCCATAGTTATCTACTATCTTAACCCGCCAGTAGTAGGTCCCCTTTTGTAAAGTTTCTGTCACATTTCCTGTGTCATGTAGTGTATAGCTGCTTCCCTCAATACCTTCCTTAGGCGGGAATATGGTGGTGGCAAAACCAGCAGTTTGGCTTATCTCCAGGGTGTAAGTATAACCGGTGACATCCGTTACTCCCTGCCACTGGAAAGTCACCTGCCCCGACCTTAGTGTGCTGTTCTGGGGCGAGATGGGCAGGGGAGTTATAGATAGAGTTTTCTTCGTTACCGTGAAGTTGACTGAGTCAGTAGCTTCACCTTCATCAGTCACCACCAGCGGGCCCTCAGTGCTTCCTTTGGGCACATGGAAGTTAATGACAACATTGCCATTGAGTTGGGTAGTGTTTGGCGCATCAATTGGCGCGGCAATTCCGCCAATAGTCACCGTTAATTTTTGACTACCGTGATAACCATTGCCGGTGAGGCTAATAAGGTCGCCAGGAGCTCCATTGTTGGAGCTGGTCGCTATTATTTTGGCTTGAGTAGTGAGGTTAGCCGCCCTAACAGCTGTAGTTGTGTCACCAGTAGCCGAGACAGTATGGATGCCATAGGTGCTGATCGGCAGAGTAAAGGATGATTCCCAACAGCCATTCAGACGGGCGGTGATGGTGCTAGGGCTAACAACTATCCCATCGAAGCGAACTTGGATGCCCGTTTCCCCCGCTACGAAACCACCTCCTGTAACGTTAATCGTATCACCTACGTGAGCCGAAATCGGATCAACCGATACTCCAGCGACCACAGTGAACTCAACAGGGTCTACATCACGAGCCCTGGTCAACGTTCCTGAGGCACCAATACTGTAGCTGCCGCATGTGCGAGGAGGAACAGTGATGACGGCATTCCAAGTGCCATTCCCATTCGCCGGGGGGATGTATGGCGACACCACCTTCCCATCGAAAATAACCTCGATGCCCTTTTCATTACTGGCAAAACCCTTGCCGTTTACCGCAATCGTCTGCCCCACCGTCCCCAAAGTTGGCGTGACAGTGATTGAGGGCATCACCTTGAAAGACTTGCTCACCCAATTTACCCATAAGCCCGCCTCGTTAGCGTCGACCTCGAAAGCATAGCCTCCGCCGGGAGTGTCCGGGATGGTGTAAGTAAAATTCCAGCTACCCTTCGAGTTAGGTGTAAGAGATGTAGATGTCGGTATTACCGTGTCATTGAATTTAACCTGAAGTTGTTGTAATGGGGTGAAACCATAGCCGTTGAGTGTTACGCTTGTGCCTACCACTCCCTTCTCGTGGTCAATCTTTACGGAAGGGTTGACTACAAAGGGAGCATAAGTATTCCCCGCCGCGGCGGGGTCGGTATAATCGTACCTGGTCAAATAAACATTATGAGAGCCCCTTACAGCCTCGGGGAGAAAGAACGTGAGGGTGTAGCTTCCAGCCCCACTTATTGTGAATGTACCTACGTTATGCGCTGCGTCGCGAACATCCCAGCAAATATAATAGGTGCCGCCTGTTCCCACGATTGCTGTTACGCCGATCACCTCGTTGCAGTACAATTCTCCTTCGACCATCTCGCCGCAGACCCCACAAACAGGGTCAAGGGTAATGGAATAATACCCTACTGGTGGGGGAGTTGTTGTGAAGGAGTAGTATGCCCCGCCATTATTATCAACGGAAGTTCCGGAGGCATTGGTAGATTCAACCTCAAAGTAGTAGGTTGTGTCGGGGGTTAAGCCTTCAAGGCGTATTAAATGGTTGGTGACATAACTAGCATTGTATGCAGTATTTACAACGCTGCCCGGTGTAGGGGTGGTACCGTACTTTACACGACTATCGCTAATATTATTGGTAGTCCAGGTGATGTTGGCGGCAGTGGGTTCGTTAATCGTGTAAGCAACACCGGATATGACTGGTCCATCAGCCAGAACCAGTGGGGGCAATATCAGCATCAATAGTAAAAGCCCGACTATGATGGGAGCCCATATTCGCTTTATGTGCACTCTCAACTCTCGTAACAGGTAAGCCTTCCCCCAAAAGTGTGTTTGGATGAATTTATAGAATATAGCACACTACATGCCTCTGGCAGGAAAACTATACTATGTTATCACCTCTCTTTTATTATTTTCCTATTTAGTAAATAGAAACATAATATCCTCACCTTGATAAGTTTGTCAAGATATGCCCCAGAAAATTATTTTTGTAAACCTTGATAATAGTCTCTTGAAGGACTTGACAACTCACTCCTTGTAACATATACTTAATTAACAAGATCTTAACATTTGTCCTGTTTCACGTAGTTGAGTCAACCACAATGGGCTGAGAGCCCGGAAAGGAGGTGTTTAGGGAGGAGTTCAAGAAAAAATCATGTATCATCCCGAGGCCGGGAAATCGGGATGGTAAGACAGTGTCGAAATATCAAAAATAAAGGAGGTTTAGGTGAAAAAATTAATTAGTATCGGTATTGTGGTAGCTTTGTTGGCCTTGGTGGTGCTGCCTGCTGCCGTAGCGGCGGACACATATACTCCGCCAGTGACATTTGCTAAAATCCCGTTCGCAATCGTCCAGAGTGGGTTCCATCTTGTAGGAATCATTCTGACCGCTGCAGGAACTGCACTAGGTCTACCTACCTGGATAAATGCGGCCCTCTTAGACAGCATTGGCGGGTGGGCTGGCGGTCCCCTCGCCTGGTCAGTAGATATGCTAGCGTGGGGCGTAGATCTGGTGAGTTCAATACTAACCCCGCTTGCTTCCACCCTGGGCTTGCCGACCTGGCTACCAGGTGTCCTTACCAGTTTAGCCGATGGGCTCCGCGAGTGCTACTCTGCTGGAAACTGCACGTAGTAACTTTAACAGTGGCATAATGTTCTCGTTTGGTTGCTGGTGAGAGAGGAATCTCAGTGAGATTGCCGGGTTGATTTCCCGGAACCGGCAGCGGAAAGATTGCTCTGGCTGGCAACGAGGGGGAACAGATAAAGATTCAAAAGAGAGGGGGCAGCGTGAAGCTGCCCCCTCTCTTTTCGTGAAAGAGATTGCTTCGTCCCAATAAATCGGGACTCGCAAAGACAAGGTGGTGTGTCATTGTGAACCCTGATAAGTCAGGGCGTGGCAATCTTAACCCCACCACGAGATTGCTTCGTCGCTACACTCCTCGCAAAGACAGAAGGAGAGGACTCCTATAACGTGATTGCTCAATTTATTGGGTAAGCTGGAGATAAACTTAGCACTTGTTTAAGAGATGGATCAGGCTGCTATGCTGAGTCTTCTCTCTCCAATTGCTGAAAGAAGCAAGTTTGGTTACCGGTGTGACATACTGGCCCCGTAGGCTCAGCCTTGATAAGAAGGGCATCGCTATCGCAATCCTTGGTGATGGACTTCAATCTGAGGAAATTGCCCGAGGTTTCTCCCTTGTGCCACAATTCCTGCCGGCTGCGGCTGTAGAACCAGACGTCTCCGCTGGCTAATGTGCGCTTTAGCGATTCTTTGTCCATATAGCCCAG
>JBEKTM010000050.1:0-9675 GCA_049516035.1 Dehalococcoidia bacterium | reverse complement strand
AAATCCTAATTTCTAAACTCTAAACAAATCCAAAATTCCAAATTTAAATACCAAAACTCTTTTTGTTCTAGATTTCGGTCATTAGTTCTTTAATATTGTTTAGCATTTCGTATTTAGTGCTTAGGATTTTCTCATATTCTCCCATCAAGTGAGAGGAATTTTCTCTATTCTTACGCTGCATGCTTTCAGTGAAGGCGCTTTTGTTTCTGGATTTAAGACAATGTCGAATAGCTCATTAACCGGAGTCCCTGGGAATGAAACTGGCATAAAGAGCATCCCTTCACGCAGTGTATCGCTAATCTTGGCCATTGCCATCACTTCGCTTACAGCTGAGATTACCCTGACCCTCTCACCATTAGCGATGGCAAGTTTTCTGGCGTCAGACTCACAAATTTCCACAAAAGCCTCTGGGCAAAATTTCTTCAATCGTGAAGACCGGGAGCTTCTGGAGCCGCTGCCAAAGTGATTGAAAATAGTCCCGGTCAGCAGGGTAAAGGGATAGCCCTTCTTCGCCTTTGCAGGTGGAACATACTCAACCGGGCAAAAGCGAGCAAAGCCCTCCGGGAACTGAGCACCATGTATGCGACCGACCCCCCGGGAATTACTCGACTCAGCCCGATACACGCTCTTCATCTCTGACCCCACGTAGCCACCCCCTTCGTATGATATGTAAGTTGGTAGCTGACAACAGTCAACTATCTCGTCCATAACTTGTTGAGGAGAGGAATATGGCATTGGAGCCCCCATTTTGTCAGCCAACCGCAAGATTACCTCCCAGTCTGGCAAGCTTTCGCCCAGAGGAGCGATTGCCTTTTGCACCATTTGTACCCTTCCCTCGAAGTTAGTGAATGTCCCATCCTTTTCAGCGAAGCTTGCGGCAGGTAGGACCACATTAGCTAGTTTGGCCGTCTCGGTAAGGAACATATCCTGGACTACGAGGAAATCAAGGGAAGTCATGATTTCTGTAATGAATCTCGAATTGGGAAAGCTCAAGACAGGATTTTCTCCTACGATGTACATACCTTTAATCTTCCCCTTTTTTATCTCTTCCATAATCTCCAGGGCCGTTAATCCAGCCTTAGCCGGCAGGCTTACTCCCCAACGTGTTTCGAACTTTCCTCTGGCCTGGGCATCCACCACACTCTGATATCCGGGGAGGAATTTGGGCAGCGTTCCCATGTCGCAGGCGCCTTGCCCATTGTTTTCTCTTTGCAGGGCATAGATGCCACCTCCCTTACGCCCAATGTTTCCCGTCAGTAATGCCAAATTTGCCAGAGCCTTTACATTGTCTGTTCCTGTAATATGCTGCGTGATTCCCGTGCCATAGACAATTGCTGCCTGGCTTGCCTTGGCGTATAGTCGAGCAGCAGCACGAATTTCTTGACCTGGAACACCTGTAGCCTCCTCGACGTACTCCAGGGTATACTTTTTCAAGCTTTCGTCAAAAGCTTCGAAGTTATCTGTTCTTCTGGCGACAAATTCCTCGTCCAGCAAGCCTTCATCAATAATCACCCTAGCCAGGCCGTTTATAAGAGCCATGTCAGTGCCGACTTTAGGTCGTAACCAAAGATGGGCAAACAAAGAGAGCTTCGTCTGCCGAGGATCTATTAACAGTAACTTGGCACCTTGCTGTTTGACAGCTCGCTTTATGGCATAACCGACGGCAGGGGCTGAGGCATTGGGATCAGCCCCGATAACTAGTATAAGCTCGGTTTGTTCCAGGTCGCTAAGATAATTTGTAGTGCCGGAGAAGCTAAGGGAAGATCCCAGGCCGACACGACTGGCGGAGTTATACAAGCGACCGCCATTATCAATATTGTTAGTGCCCAGCACAGATCTGGCGAATCTCTGCAAAAGGTAGTTCTCTTCGTTAGTGCACTTAGAGGAGCCCAGGATGGCTAGACTGTCACCGCCATATTCATCCTTTATTCGCTGGAATTGAGTGCCTGCCAGTTCCAAAGCTTCTTCCCAGGACAGTTCCTCAAAATTACCATTACCCTTGACCATGGGTTTGAGCAACCTATCAGGGCTATGGATAAAATCACAGCCATAGCTTCCCCTCACGCAGAGCGTGCCTTTGTTCACTGAGCTTTCCTTGCCTGGCATGACCCGCACTACATGTCCATCCTTGGCTTCCAGGCAAATGCTACAGCCACAGCCACAGAAGGGACAGGTTGTTTGAACAACAGTCCGGGTTGTTCCTCTATATGTTTTCTCCTTCTCCGTCAGCGCGCCTGTAGGGCACAGCGCCACACAGGTTCCACAGAAAGTACACTCAGAGTTTTCCAAGGGCGAATTGTTCAGTGTCGCCGGTATGGTCGTAAATCCTCGTTGAAAGTAGTCAATAGCACCTTCAACGACTAGTTCCTGACAGGCTCGAATGCATTTGGCACACAGTATGCACTTGCTCAAATCCCGTTCCAGGAAGGGATTGACATCCTCAATGTTGACCATCCGGGGAATCCTTTGCAACTCCACCAATCCGATGCCCAGGTCTGAGGCAATTTGGCGTAGCTGGCAGCGATTGCCCTTATCACATACCAGGCAGGAATCAGGATGACTGGTAAGCATCAGCTTAACTATGGTTTTGCGACGCTCTATGACTCGCGGGGAATGCGTGTTGATTACCATCCCCGATGCTATTGGTGTAACACAAGACGCCAGCAAAACCCCACTTTGTTCATTCTCTACCAGACAGACGCGGCAAGCACCAGTCGGAGATAAGTGGTTATTGTGGCAGAGTGTAGGAATTTCTACGCCTGATTCCCTCGCCAGTTCTAGGACGGTCATCCCCGGATAGCCACTTACCTCACGACCGTCCAGAGTAATGGTTATCGACTGCAAACCACTATCCTCCTTCACAACCCAGCAGGTGTGGGTAAGACTTTCCAGAGGGATTACTTATTTCTATCCAAACCCTCCGGCCAATTGGCGGATACATAAGCAAAGGACCGAGGGAAGTATCTTCCTTCACCTACTGTCCTTATGCCAGTCAAGAGGTCGGAACTGGCAGCGCTCTTGGCAATAAAGCCGTAAGCCCCTACCTGCTTAGCAACAAACATGTTCTCCTCTTCGTCATATTGTGTTAGAATCAAAACCTTTGTCTCTGGGTATTCCTCGGTTATTCGTTTTGTTGCTTCAAGTCCACTCATCATCGGCATGACTATATCCATCACCGCTACATTCGGCGTGAGACGCTGCACTTTATCAATGGCATCTCGCCCGTCAACAGCTTCACCTATTACTTCCATGTCTTTTTGCAGACTCAGCAGGGCGCAAATCCCCTCCCTGACTACAGCATGGTCATCTACTACCAGCACCTTGATTCTTCTCAGTGTCTTATCTAGGAATTTCTCGGCCCAGGTTGCTATTGAATCTGCCCCGACTGGCTTGATTACATATTGCTCGGCTTCAAGCTTCAAGCCCTCGTCCATACGCCACCCCTTAAGCAGGCGCTTTTCTTGGGGGGCATCAACCACAATGAGAGGTACTTCTCTGAAATCGGGGCTCTGTTTCAACCACTGATGCAACTGAAAGGCATCTCCACGTGGCATTATTGTGCCTAAAATAATCAGGTCAGGTTTTTCATGACGTGCTAGCTCCTCTGCCTGTAACTTGTTGCCGGCGGTAAGCACCTGCCAACCTTTTGTCAGCAATTTAGCTTGTATATCCGCAATGAACTCCGGCTCATCATCCACCAGCAAAATTTTAGTGTTCTTTGCCATCTTTCACCCCCTTGCTAACTACGCGTCTTGGCAATTTGTTTAGCCTGCTACTAAAAGTATAATGTTCGATCTACTGAAGAAATAGAGGTGTTTACCCCAGAAAGTATGGAAATATCACCGCAATTTTCTGCAGTGAATCACCCATTTATGAGGATAACGCTTCCCATTAGTCGGGTATGGGAGATAAGGGGTGGCATATAGACTGGCAGGCGATAATGTCAGACGACGATAATGCCCTTGCGCAGGGCATATTTGAACAGGTCAAGGCGGTTGTGGATATCCAGCTTGGCCATCAGGTTAGTCTTATGTCTTTCTACAGTTTTGGGACTAATGACCAACATTTGGGCTATCTCACGAGTAGAGTGCCCTTCTGCTAGCAATTTTAGTATTTCTCTCTCTCGGTCGGTCAGTTGCTCAGATGTGTCCTTGTTTTTTCCTACTCTGGCTATCTGTCGATAGTCTTCGACTAAGAGTCTGGCTATGGATGGAGATAGGAAAGAATCCCCATGGTACACAGACCGAATGGCTGAGGTAAGCTCTGAGGATGCCGCTGCTTTACTGATAAAACCGCTGGCTCCAGCTTCAATAACGGGTAATACATATTCCCTGTCTTCGTATTGAGTCAGTACTATCACCTTTATCCCCGGGAACTCTTTGTGTATTCGGCGAGTCGCTTCCAGTCCATCCATAAGAGGCATGACTATGTCCATAAGCACTATGTCAGGCGATAGCTTGGTAACCATTTCCAGCGCCTCCTTGCCATTGGTGGCCTCGCCTACTGCTTCTATATCCCCGGTAAGAGCAAGCAAGGCACAAATACCATCACGTACAATGGCATGGTCGTCAGTTACCAGTACTCTTATTTTCGCCATATCTAATATCCTGACCTATTGGAATCTTAGCCCAAACCGTAGCTCCTGCTCCAATCTTGGACTCAATACCGCTGGTGCCGCCAAGGAAGCCGATCCTCTCTCTCATACTGAATAATCCACGGCCTCGCCCGCTTTCCTCCACATCGGTGATTTTGGAAACATCAAATCCTTGCCCGTCATCGCTAATACTTAGAGAGAACTCATTTGGTTGATATACCAGCACTATGGAAGCATTCTTTGCTTTAGAATGCTCGGCAATGTTGCCAATGGATCCTTGAAAAACGCGGAAAAGAGCAGCTTCTACGTCAGGAGGAAACCGCATCTCAGTCCCTTTAACCTCCACTGTTACGTTAATGTTTAAGGGCTGAAGACTATTCTTGACATGCTGGCGAACAGCAGCGACTAACCCCAGCGTATCCAATACAGAAGGGTGGAGATTAGACATTACCCTATTTACTTCCTTATGTACCTGCACTGTCAGCGATTGGACCTTCTTCAGTCCAGCAATGAATTGAGCATCTTGATTACCGGACTTCGCGGACATTTCTATCAACGCTTCTAGCTGAAGTGCTATCCCAGAGAGCGATTGGCTGGTCTCATCGTGTAGCTCACGGGCAATCCTCCTCCGTTCCTCCTCCTCTGCTACAAGATTCTGTCGTGCCAGTTTGCGTAATCTTTCCCGTGCTTTTCTCAGCCGCTCTTGCAATCTTGCCTGCTCGATAGCTATGCCAAGTTGATCCCCAATCGAGTGCAAGAGATGCACGTCTTCTTTGGTGAAGCGATGTGGCACATGGCTAGCAACATTCATCACCCCTAGAACATTATCTTTCGCACGGAGTGGGACACTGATGAATGCCCGTAAACCCTCTGAACTTATCAGGTCAATCCGAGCGGCATCTGGTTCTGAGGAAATATCCTCCAGTAGCACTGACCTGCCGCTTTGAGCTACCTTTCCGGCAATTCCCTCACCAAGTTTAAGATGCATCTCTTCAGCATACTTATCAGACAGACCATGATAAACACGGTAAGACAGCGTCTGGGTCAGCTCATCTAAGAGCATTATTCCTCCCACGGTTCCATTCATGATGTTGAGCACATTATCCAAGCCAATTCTAAGAATAGAATCTAAGTTCTGTAGACCGCTGATTGCCGCCGACACTCGACTCAAAGCCACGAGGTCATGATAATGTTTCTCAGTCTTGTTGCCCTGATCAGATAGATTTAAATCAGAACTAGCTGGACCGGCGGCTTCATTAACTTCCCTACCCTTTTTCATTGTCAGTTACTTCACCAAAATAGCCCTGGGTTTTCAGGAGCCAGCAAGGAAACTCACAAGGTTTTCCACGAACAAAGATACTTTCCCTTCAAATAAGACTATACAAAATCATGACCTTTTGCAACTTCTTGTGTTTGCTACAATTAAGCAACGCATTGCCTTCTTCCCAAGATAGTGGAGTTGCCCCTGGCATCGCCCGGCGATATGAGGCATGGTAAACAAGCCCTAAACACTAATGTCCAAATCCCCAGAAATCGAAGATTTGGTCGGCAACTCGGCTACGGAAAAACAACAGATTTTGTGGGGTTAGGTGAATTGGCCAACCGCATCATTTTAAAGCATCGCCTATTGCTTGTTATTGGCGGAGAGGGTGGGATTCGAACCCACGGTCGAGGAAACCTCGACACACGCTCTCCAGGCGTGCCTGTTAGACCACTCCAGCACCTCTCCGCGGAGAGGGTGGGATTCGAACCCACGCTCCGATATAATCGGAGACCGCTTTTCGAGAGCGGCACCATCAACCACTCGGTCACCTCTCCTACTGGTTTATTATACCATCTGCTGTGAAGCCAGTTTGTGTTGTTGTCCTCTTCCTGCTAGGGCATGGCATTTTGGTTGCCAGGCATGGCCAAAGCAAACTCGGATGATATTATCCGTCTCCGTTCGGAAAAACTAGGTAAGTTTCTGCAGAAAACAAAAACCTCTAGGCAAAATTCCAGAGGTGTGATAACCTTTCCTTTCAAAAAATAAACCATTAGGCATTTTATAATATTACGGGTACTCGCCTTCTTTTGTTCGTTTGTCAAAAATGAATAGTTATGTGCCAGAACACAGATAGCCGGGTTCTGAGAAATCACTAGGGAGAGTTGAACGCATGGAAGGAAAGACATGGTATAACCTGGATGTAGCAGGGATTGTCAGCTCTCTGGATTCAAGCGCAGAAGGTTTGACTCCTGAGGAAGCCGAAAAACGCCTGGCTCAATACGGACCGAACGAACTCCGAGAAGAAAAGAAGAAGATATCCGTCTGGTCATTGGTTGCCGAGCAGTTCAAGAGCACCTTAATCATTATCCTTATGGCGGCGGTAGTTATCTCGGTTGGTCTGGGCATAGTCAGTTACCTGCACAACCCAGGAGCTGGGCTACCTGAGGAAATTACTGACGCCATCGTAATATTTGCCATCGTAATAGCCTGCGTTGCCCTTGGTGTGGTTGAGGAATATCGCTCGGAGAAAGCAATGGAAGCTCTCAAAAAGATGGCGGCTCTCACAGCAACTGTAGTCAGGAAAGGCGCAGACGTAGAAATACCAGCCAGGGACATAGTGCCAGGCGATATAGTTGTTTTGAGCACCGGCGATAGGATTCCGGCTGATTTGCGTTTGATTGAAGCTTTTAACCTGAGGACCGATGAGGCTTCTCTTACAGGAGAGTCAACGCCAGTGGAGAAAGTTACCCAGGTGATTGAGGGCACCGATATAGCTATTGGCGATAGAAAGAATATGACCTATAGCGGCACTACTGTTACTTACGGGCGGGGTAAAGGCATCGCCGTCGCCACCGGAATGCAAACAGAATTTGGCAAGATTGCTGCTATGCTTCAGGAGGTGGAAGAGGAAAAAACGCCTCTGGAGAAGAACTTGGACAGGGTGGGCAGGTGGCTTGGCTATGCTTGTCTGGGTGTAGTTGCCGTCGTCGTTGGCCTTGAATTAGTACGAACTTTGATAAGCTTCGGGACTATCACAGGCGACGTAATTTTAAAGATGTTTATCTGGGGTGTGAGCCTGGCGGTGGCAGCTGTTCCTGAGGCTCTGGCAGCAGTAGTGGTTATCTCTCTATCCCTGGGTGTACGAAGAATGGTAAAACGCCATGCCCTGGTTCGGCGCTTGTCTGCCGTGGAAACGCTGGGCTGTACCACGGTTATCTGCTCGGATAAGACCGGCACCCTAACTCAAGACCAGATGACAGTGCGTCAGATTTATACAGGCGGCAGATTGATAAACGTCACTGGAGTGGGTTACGAGCCCAAGGGCCAATTTCAGCTCGATGGCAAGGTTATGGACGTATCTCAGGATACGGCAGTACAGACCCTAATGAAAGTAAATACCTTGTGCAATGACACCAGGTTGATTTCCGTTGATGGAGTCTGGGGTATAAAGGGCGATCCCACCGAGGGAGCCCTGGTAGTTGTCAGCGCCAAAGCCGGACTATTGCAGGAAGAGGCTAATGACAAATTCCCGCGGATAGATGAAATTCCTTTCTCCTCAGAAAGAAAGAGAATGACCACAATACATAATACCCCGGAGGGTAGGATAGCTTATTCTAAAGGTGCGCCAGAAATAATACTGGATTCCTGTTCCTATATTTTGGTGAATGGCAATGAGAAGCCGCTAGCTGAAGAGAATAAGACTGGGGTACTAGATACTGCCAAGCAAATGGCGGGTCAGGCACTGCGTGTGCTTGGTATGGCCTATAAGAAATTACCTGAAATGCCAGCCTACAAAGAGGATTCTGAGAGAGGTATGGTATTTGTCGGTCTGGCTGGCATGATTGACCCGCCTCGCGAAGAGGTAAAAGAAGCTATTAGGCTGTGTGATAAGGCGGGCATAAAATCAGTGATGATTACCGGCGACCATAAACTCACTGCCATGGCAGTAGCTAAGGAACTAGGCATTCTTAAGAAGGGCGTTGCTCTAACTGGGGCTGAGCTTGATAAGTTAACCGATGAAGAGTTCGAGAATGATGTAGAGGATGTTGAGGTCTATGCCCGTGTATCTCCGGCCCATAAGCTTCGAGTCATAGAAGCCTTTGACAAGAGAGGCGAGATCGTAGCTATGACAGGGGATGGGGTAAACGATGCCCCAGCTCTGAAGAAAGCTGACATCGGTGTTGCCATGGGTATTACCGGTACCGATGTAAGCAAGGAAGCAGCGGCAATGGTACTGACCGATGACAACTTTGCCTCTATTGTTGCTGCCGTTGAAGAGGGTAGGGGTATTTTCCAAAACATAAAGAAGTATTTGATTTACTTGCTTTCTTGTAATGTCGGTGAGGTACTTATAATGTTCGTCGCCGGTATCATGGGTATGGCACTGCCGCTGCTAGCTATCCATTTGCTTTGGGTAAACCTGACCACCGATGGGCTGCCAGCGCTGGCTCTAGCTGTTGACCCCAGTGACCCGGATATTATGGAGCAACCACCTCGTGACCCTAAATCGAGTATCTTTTCTAAAAATATGCTGATTACAATTGGGGCTATTGGCGTTGCCATGACAGCCACGATGGTACCCATGTTTATATGGAAGCTGACTTCCGAAGGTGGTTCATGGCGAGACCTTAGTAACCCGCTTATACCGGAGGCGCAAACCATGGTGCTGTGTACCATGGTCTTGTTTGAGTTATTCACCGCGCTTGCCTGTCGTTCCGAGATACACAGTTTCTTCAAATTGGGCCCCCTCAGTAATAAGTGGCTGATATATGCCAGTCTTAGTTCGTTGGCTCTGCTAATGGGTGTGCTATATATACCCGCTTTAAATGGTCCGTTCCATGTAGTTCACATGGGTCCAGAAGATTGGATGTGGATAGTACCAATATCTATCTCGGGCTTTGTAATCGTTGAAATCGTCAAATTTATCTACCGGAGGATTAGTAAAACAGCCAGATACCAAAAAATACCGAGTACAATTAGGGGGTGAAATATGAAAGATTGGGCTTTTGGTTTAACCATGACAGTTTTAGGGATGGGTGTCACATTTCTCACACTTTACTTATTGACCCTGTTAATTCGTCTCTTAATCAAGTTGTTC
>JBEKTM010000049.1:0-9714 GCA_049516035.1 Dehalococcoidia bacterium | reverse complement strand
TTCGATTAACCCTGACAACTGTTCGGGCTTTATTGGAGATTCGGGTATGGCGACCATGCTGCCCCACGGTCTTGTTAGACCCAAGGTCAATCGATCTGCCATACCCAGCCTCCGGCAGATATTCTATCATATTGTTTGAGATACAAGGTCAACGAAGCAGCTGTCTATTAAACTGTTCGATGTTTCGTTCAATATCTCCATTAGGCGTAACTTTCAGATGAATTGTGACGCTGCTAACTGGCTTCTTGTTCAAAGCGCTCGTACAGATTCATGCTGAAAACAATAGTCGTAATAATCGTACGGACCAGTACTAGGCTCCGATTCCGAATCGGAGCCTGTTTCTTTTATAAGGACGTCATCTTTGAGCACTTTTACCGTGCTGCCAGGCCGTTGCCCGAGAGAATCGAACAAAGGATAGAATGTCGGTTTCGGTTTTGTAGCGACCGCTGACCGGGTATTAGCCAGGTCTTGGTTCGCCAATCGGGATCAAGTACCAGCGATTTTATCAGCATATCGACTTGCTCGTCGATGATTTTAGAGCTTATCGCTTTTCCGCTTGCATGGCAAAGTGCAAGGAGGAGGAGAATTTCGAGCCGGAAGCATGGAGGCGAGAAAATTAGGCTTTAAGTGAGTGGCAGGTATCTAAACCTCGTTGCCTGGGGTGGCTGTACAAATCCTAAAGTTATACAGCCACCCTGCGGTATATCTTACGCTAAATTGACGGACTAATTATTGGTTAAACTTCTTGTATATGGTATATGAGTCAGCTAGGCTCAAATGTTCAATCAATTGAACATTGCTACCAACTATTTTTACCGGATAGACATCTTCGACCAAGTCAACAGTGCGGGTATTCCCAAGGTCCGTCCGTTCAATCATCTTGTAGGAACCCGAGGGGCTATCCCATTGCAGGCCCGTAGCAATTACATCGGCGACTTTCTCGACATCGATACTCCCGGCTTTCTCCAAAGCGGCCTGCAGGCAGGTCCAGTTAATATGGTATAAAAGAGTCGGGTTTTCCCATTTGCCAAATTTCGCTATCCAGGCATCCTTAAAATCCTTGCCCAGTTGAGTCGCCGGCGGGTCCAGGTGAATGGGGTCTTCCCCTTTGATCATTCCTTGGATAACGTCTGGCCCAGCTATTGCCATCATTGCCCCTACCGGGGCCGCACCGGGGTTAAAGATTTGCCCGCGATACCCTGCCTGGTACACGGCCTTAAAACAAAGGGCGTCTTGCTCGACGCCAGTAGAAGGCATAAAGACATCAGGGTTCAATGTTTTTACCTTAGTAGCCATGGCACTTAAATCTGATGAGCCGACCGGAATGTACATAGTGGTAACCGTAGCGCCGGAACCTTTAAGTACCTTTTCAGATAAGGCAGCGTTGGCGTGACCGGCCTGATTATCATAACAAACTGAAAACCAGTTCTTTTTTTCCGGGGCATACCTCATCATCCATGCCGGTAATATAGTTCCATAGCAAGCCTGGGGATTTCCCCTGAAACAATAGTGTAGTTTCGGGCTAAGTATATCATCCTGCGTTGAGCTACCAAGCATTATCACTTTATTGGATTCGATTGTAGGATATAAACCGACTTCAAAATTCGAACCACAAAGCACGAATTTCACTTTATCTTCGAAAATCAGTCTATTCAGTGCCGACCGTGCAGTTGCGTCATTGTTATTATCATCATAGATAATGAAGTTGACTTTATATTTTTCACTGCCGATGGTCAGTCCACCACTGTTATTTATCAAATCGGCCGAGAGTTCTATCCCGTTTTTAGAGTCAATCCCCAGTCCCCACCCTAGCCAGAGAATCACGCCTATGTTTAACGTTTTTACCTCTGGAGTTTTGGTTGAAGTAGCTGAAGTGGGGGCAACGGTTGTAGTCGGTTGGGACTTGCAACCAATAATGAACGAGGTGCAAAGAATAATGATTGTTAATGTCAGCCCGATTAAAATCTTGGATTTTCTTCTTTCCATTGTATTAAACCTCCTCCTTTGATAATAAGGCTTCACCAACGGTGAAAAGTGAAAAAAAGGATATTCGATTTGCTAATTTGATACCTATCTTTTTTATCAGCTATAGACATACACCTCCTAGATATAATTTTATCAAGCGCTCATCATTAGCCAAGTTCATAGCATCACCCGACGTAGCCACCGAGCCGGTTTCCATAATATAAGCCCTTTTCGCAAGTTTCAGAGCTATGCGGCAATTTTGCTCCACTAAAAGGATACTGATACCGTCTTTATTAATATCCCTGATTATGTTACCAACCTCCGCCACTAATTTAGGGGACAATCCCAAGCTTGGCTCATCCATTAAAAGCAATCTGGGGCTGGCCATTAAGGCACAAGCGATAGAAAGCATCTGCTGCTGGCCGCCACTTAGTTGTCCGGCCAATTGGGCATGTCTTTCCTTCAAGATTGGAAAGTGCTCGTAAATAGCTTCAAGATCTTGCTTGACCTTGGTACTATCTTTCCTTAGAAAGGCGCCTATTTTCAGGTTATCCAGTACAGACATGGGGGAGAAAATCATTCTTTCCGCGGGGATTTGGACTATTCCCATCTTGACAATTTTGTGAGAGGGCATCCCGTCAATTCTCTTATTTTGAAACCAGATTTCGCCGGAAGCCGCTTTCTTTAGTCCGGATATCGTTCTTAAGACGGTCGTCTTGCCCGCGCCGTTGGCGCCAATAATCGTAACGATTTCTCCCTCTTGAACGTTCAGGGAAACGCCTTCAACAGCCTTTGCCTTCCCGTAATATACTTTCAAATCTTTTATTTCCAGCAGCATTATTCTTTCCCCAGATAAGCCTCAATTACCTCTTCATTCTCCTGTATCTCTTTAGGAAGTCCCTCCGCTATTTTTTTCCCGTAATTTAACACTATTATCCTGTCGCATAGACTCATCACGGCGCCCATGTTATGTTCAACCATAGTGATAGTAACGCCACTATTACGTATTTCTCTGATGAGGGTTAGCATGGTCTCTATCTCATTCTGGTTCATGCCGGTTACAGGTTCATCCAGTAGTAAGAGCTTGGGATTGCTAGCCAAGGCAATGCAGATACTAAGTATTCTTTGATGCCCATGAGGAAGATTCATTGTCAGTTCATTTTTAATGGCACCCAGCCCCATTCTGTCCAATAGCTCTGCTCCCTTTTGCCTTAGTGCGTTCTCTTCATCGCGTACGGAACGGAGGCGTAATAATCTGGCCCATATATTTGTTTTGTAGGCCAGATGGTATCCGGTAAAAACGTTTTCAATAACCGGCAGGGGCATGAATAAAGTGGATGACTGAAAGTTGCGGCCTATCCCTAGCTTGGCTCTCCGGTTGGCTTTCAATCGGCTGATGTCCTGACCGTTGAAATATATTTTTCCGCTGGTGGCCGGGAAAAACCCACAAATCAAGTTAATCAACGTGGTCTTACCCGCGCCATTTGGTCCTATTATCCCTAATATTTCTGATTCGGCAATATTAAAGCTTACGCCGTTAACAGCCACCAGCCCTCCAAATTGTTTGGTCAATTCTTCAACTTGAAGTATCATGCTCGCCTTGCCTTACGTTCCAGGATGGAGGATAGCTTAGCAATACCCCGGGTAACGTTTCCGCGGTACCTACCCAAACCTAACAGGCCCTCCGGTAAAAACATTATCAGTAATACAAGCACGGCGCCGGTGAATACAGGCGCGAATTCCCTGGCATTGCGTATGAATTCCGGGAAAAATGTCATTACCCCGGCGCCAACTATGGGCCCTAAAAAGGCGAAAGCCGGCCCACCCAATATCACGTAAATTTGCACATAAATGTTCTGCCACATGCTGAAATAATCCGGTAGTAAGTACGCCTGGTAGTGGGCATAAAAGGCACCTATTAACCCACAGAGAGAGGCAGAAAGAACAAATGCCAGCAGTTTATATTTGAATAAATCTACACCGGTTGATTCAGCTAAGCGGGGGCTCATACCGATGGCTCTCCAGGCTCTACCGATAGAAGATGCGTAGAAGGCATAGCTTATAAGAATTATTATCACAAAGATAAGCAGTCCTAAATAGAAGAATGGCACCTTGGAAACAAATTCTATCGGCGCTAAAAAGGGGAGTTTTATGGAGTTCGGTGGGGGAATATTAGGAATTCCATTCCACCCGCCTAAAAAGGAGAGACTGCCGATGGCAACGTTAAATACCATACCGATGACTATCGAAAGCATTACAAAGGCAAGCCCGCTACTCTGGCTCCTCATTAAAATGGCGCCAAGTGCCAGGGCAAAAATGCCGGTTATCAGGGCAGCTATAGGTAAACATAACCAGACGTTTACATTATATTTCGTCGCCAATAAAGCGGAAGCATAGGCTCCTATTCCCCAGAAGGCGATTATACCCATGTTTATTAAGCCTACTCTTAACCCCATGATAAACATCATCCCCAGTACAGCATTGATTATCATCATAATAAACAGGTCAAGATAATAAGGGGAATGAACAAACAAGGGTATTAAGGAAAAAATTATTAATCCGATAATCGGATAGATAAATTTTTTGCGGCCACTAAAAATATTTTTAAACATGACTTAAATCCCAACGTCTATGCCATGGCCCAGTAATCCATTAGGACGGAAATAAAGAAGTATGCCGATAATCAAGAATAAATATATCTGGATAGAACCACCAATGTAATATTGGCCAAAACTCAATATCTGGCCCACCACGAGCCCTCCTAATACCGCTCCGGGCAGACTATCCATGCCACCTAACATCGTCATCAACATAACTGACCATAATACGTTATTGCCCATGCTGGGGTTAATACCGTAGCTGGGCGCCAAAATCCCTCCGGCAAAGCCAGCCAGAGCACAACCTAACCCGATGGTTAATAAATATATCAAAGGAGCGTTTATACCCCGGAGAGAAGCACTTTCTTCCAGAAACGCGACAGCGCGCATAGCCCGGCCGAAGAAAGTTTTTTCGCGGACCCAGAACAACGATAACGTGATGATAATGCTTAATATAATGAGTACCAATTTATCAATACTGATATTCACTCCCAATACATATAGGTTACCAGAGAAAACCGTTGGTATACTCCGGGATAAAGTCCCATAGACCAGAAGACCTCCCTGATTTAAAACCATGGATAAGCCCATCGCGGCTATTAAAGTTGCGATAAATCCGCTGCTTCCTGCCTTCTGGAGACGCCTGAAAATCAAAAGATAACTCAACATGGATATAATCGCTGATAGAGCTATCCCGATAATTAAAGAGGGGAGGTATGGGAAGTGCAAATAATTCATGGAATACCATGTACCATAGGCACCTATGGTATAGAAAGCACCGTAGACCAAAAAGAGTATCTTGGTGGTGCTCATAATTAGAACGAGACCAGCGGCCAGGAGAACAAAAACTAGTCCCATCGCCAGTCCGTCGAAGATTAGTTGCCCCATTAAATGTGGCATATTATACTTTTTATCATTAATAAAAAAATAATTCGATGTCAGATTATTCTTACAATATATTCAATAATGATTCCTTACGCTATTAACCTATGTATAATAGCACGACTTTCCAATTATGTTCATGCGAAAGAGGCTATTCTTTCGCCGATATGTAGGAATTAGCTTCGGACAACCCATTGGGGTCGAAAGTTTTCTTGACCTTCCTCAACCATAAATGGTAATTGGATGTGGGCGGTCCAAATAAATCATGGTCTTTATCGCCCCACACATAGCCGGTACCGAAGTGGCCTTCTATAGCCACTTTCTTCGAGATTTCCATAAAATCCATCATGGCTTTGTTGGCCTCGGGAGTCTTGACAGTGCCTGTTATGAGCATCTCGCAGTGCCCGCCGTGCCCGTGTTCCATCAACTGCATTACCGGTGGGTCCGTGCTCTGTGCATATACGTAGCCTCTCTTGATGAAATCTGCCTTATACGGGGCTAAAGCCAGAACCCACTTGTGCATGAGCGGATAGTTGTCGGCACTAACGCTAACCGCTCCCGCTCCCATACCTCCCCCTCCCACACGGAAGCACTCTCTTATTGAGGAAGTAGGCCTCGTCCAGCGATACAGGAAGCCACCGGCATTTTTGGGGTCCTCAACCAGAGGTAGTGATTTGCCATTACATTCCTCGACGATTTTCTCTAATACCATCTTCTTGTATTCGAAGTCCCCGGCAGAATTGCCGGCAATCACCACGACACAGCCCGGTCCCTGCACCTGGGGCATCCATGTCTTCGTTAATTCACGCTCTTCCCGATTGCTTGTCGCCATGTTGGCAGTCACCATGGTGATATTGAAGCCCATCATGAGAAAACCAATCTCAGTTTCGGCGATCTTCATCATAGCATCTTCCTGCAACTGAGGGGAAGGGAAGTGGTAATACCGTATCATGAAGTTCGGCGGCACCTGTGAGACATAATGCGGCGATACCCCCTCGCCCGGGAAGACCGAAGGCCCAGTCCACGGGTACAGCTTTTGTGCTGCTTTGGTATATACGCCGAGCCCTCCCATTGGCGTCTGGTCTCCCCTGATGATGCCGCGCAGGGACGGCCCCGGTCCGTCTCCGCAGAAATACTCACCCAGTGACTCCAGCGCGCCGGACCTGACGATATCACCGTCGGGCGTGACCCATTCGTATCCCAGGAGGTTCCTTTCGCCCCAACTGCAGCTGATACTGAGCTGTCCGAGATTGGCATGAGCCGCCAGGGGCAAAGCCGAACAATTGGAGCCGGCTCCGGTGACGTTGCAGAGCATGCCTCTCTTCATTACCTCAGCTTGAAGCTGGGCATAAATCACGTAGGGCTCGACGACCGCGTACATGTTCTTCTCGTTGATCTCGATGATGCGGTTCATCCTCCGCAGGTCTATTTTTAATACACCCAACACGCCCGGGTCGGCATAGGCTCCCCAGCTTGTGCTCGCTGCCTTGTATTTTGTCTTGTATTTGTTACAAAGCCTGACTATCGTCTGGACTTCTTTGGTATTTTTAGGAAGAGCTATCGCTGCAAACTCGGGGGCCATCTTGAATTTATATCCATAGATTACTATCGGGTCTTCGGAAATATTCTCCGGACCCAGCACATCTTCTAACGCCTTATAAAGCTCTTTATTTATTTTATTCAAAGACATTTTACAATCTCCTCCTTAGATAGACTTCTCCAGTATTTCGACAATGTCATAAACCTTGAGGGCATTGCCCTTCGCTTTGATGGTGTCCCCGAAGATGCTTTCGCACCACGGGCAGGCGGTCACGATAGCCTCAGCTCCGGTTGATTCGGCTTCGGTAATCCTTTCATTGGCTGTCCATTTAGCGAACTCGTGGTTGGTCTCACTCACGCCGCCCCCGCTACCGCAGCACCAGGCGTATTCCTTTATCCTGTCCATTTCAACCAGCTTGAGGCCGGGTATGCTCTTAAGGACGTCACGCGGCGGTTCATAGATGCCATTGGTGCCCCTCATGAATTCACGCGGCGGGTTGAAGAGACGTACGGGTTCAGGAATTTCTTTCCCCTTCCAGTGTATCCAGGACTCACCCAGCCTGCCCAGACGGCAGGGGTCATGATAGGTGACCTTTAGGGCGACCTTCTTGGTCGGCTTCAGCTTGCCATCTTTTATCAACCGGGCAAAATACTCTGTAGTATGCAGCACCTCCAGACTACCCTTTAGGTCGAACTTATCATAGAGCACCTTGAAGGCATTGTAGCAATCGGCACAGCCTGTCACCAGGGTTTTTACCCCGGACTTTTTAATCATCTCCATATTCTTTTTGGCCTGGTTCAGGAAGTCTTCCCTATATCCCATCTGGTAAGCGCGACCGCCGCAGCATGATTCGTTATCACCGGCGATACCGACATCTACGCCGGCCTTCTTCAGTAATTTCACTGATGCCTGCGCTAGCTTCCACATATCTTTGTTATAGCTGATCCGGCACCCGGCATGGAACAAAACCTGCACCTTCTCTTTGGTAATATCTTTGACACCAAGCCCTTCAGCCCACTGCCCCCGTTTGGCTTTGGCCCCGGGTAACATGGTGCCCTGTTTGCGCATACTGGCAACCAGCTTATCCAGAACAGGCAGCGTTTGGCCGTCCTCGACGCATTTGATCCTGGTCTCGTTTATGGGCTCCAGCACATCCATATCCATGGCATACTTGCATGAAGTATCACAGGCGCCGCACATCTGGCAGTTATATATTACTTCGAGTACCTTGTCGGAATACTCCAGTGTCTTGTCCACCAAGTTTTTGGCAAAAGCTAACCGGCCGAAAGCTGCGTAGGTATTGAAGTTATACTTAGCGATACTGGGGCAGACATAGCTATGCTTGTATTCCTTTATCTTTTCCAGAGGTATAAATTTGCAGCATGAACAACCGCAGCATATTTCCGTCTCACGTACGTAGTCTTTTAATGGCATCTCTTTTCCTCCTTTGATTTATCCATATAGAGTTATCCTCCCTAGAAGCATAGTTTCCCAGGGTTCATTATATTGTTCGGATCAAACATTGCCTTGACCCTTTTTAGAGCGGCAGCGGTGGAAGCATGACTGCTGTATATTGTGTCAGTATTTTCTCCGTAAGGCCTGGAGAAGAAGGCACCGTTGGACATAAGGGTCTTGGTAGCCTTGGTGTTCAATTCTCTGACTTTGCCTGCCTCAGCCGGGTCCTCAGGGTTGTAAAACAGGTTGAACTCAAGGTGACAATTGGCGTTCTGTACAATCGGCTGGAGGTAGATACCCATCTCGGAAGCCGGGTAGCCGGCAGCATCGGCCAGGTTGTTCATAGCGCTGACCAATCCGGAGAGCTTGTCATTAATGGTAATAAAGAAGATGTCCTCGCAGGCCCCTTTGCCGCGAAGCTTCCAGTACGGATCTTCAGAGGGACGCTGGACGGCTTCTAATAATTCGGAAGCCGAAACCTTACCGATGGCCTGTACCGGTTCCAGTCCTGCCCGCTGCGCAATCTCCTTCATATCATGTATGTGAACGCTTACCTTCTTCTCCGGGAAATAGTCATAACCGGCGATGTTAAAGAAGAGTATCCATGGCGGCAGGCTATTTTTTATATCCTGATACTCACCGGGGAATTTATTGGCCATGATGGTTGCCAGGTTGGTGTTGTTCAGTACGAAACATTCGTTGACCATTCTTGTCCTTATCAGCCAGTAGACCATCTCCATGATTTTGTCAAGTTGTGAAGAACCTACTAGGAAAGGCTCCTCCAGCCTGGGTAGTAGTTCACATTTAGCTGACGCCCAGGTGACGATGCCCATCGTCCCCTGCGCCCCCTGAATCACCCGGTATAAGGAAAATTGTGTCGGCCCGGCGGCCTCTTGCTGAGCCCCTCCAGCTTCCCACTGCTCCTCTATCGTGCCTGGCCCGGCGGCAGCCCCGGTGCGGAACGTATCGCCGGTGCCAAAAACCACCTCAACGCAACCCAACGGGTCTGATATATCCCAGTGATACGCGGGCATCACCACCGGCTCCCTTTCCAGCATACTGCCGACAACCGACTTTGTTTTGCGCGGTAGTAAAGGCATACTGAACCTCATCCCCTCCTTGGCCAACACCGGTATCAACTCGCCATAGGTGACTCCCGGTTCAAACATGACCATCCGGTTTAAGCGGTCAATCCTGATAATCTTCTTCATTCCGCTTAAATCCACCATAACAGCTCCCCCGGTACCAGGAATGGTATCCCCACGAAAGTGGGGT
>JBEKTM010000048.1:0-9949 GCA_049516035.1 Dehalococcoidia bacterium | reverse complement strand
GAAGGTTCTCCAGTATCCACAATTTCCTTCTTCCGGGCATCCATGACTCTCCAATCGTCCTCTTCCTTTCTCGAGAGATACAACCTTCTATATTTGGAGGAATGAGGTCCGAGTATCACCGGGATGCCCAATCTGTTGCAGCCTGTAGCAATGGAAGCAGCCTTCTGTGAGTAGGCTCCCCAAGCTATGCCAACAGCACCTACTCGATTAAGGACGTAGTCGGCCATCACCTCGTAGTTTCCTCTCAGGGGCAGCGCAGCGAAGATATTAGCAATTTTTATTGCCGCCCCGGTGATATGACTGTTGGCAACGCAGGAGCCAACGTTCACTACCCCTCCCATATCAAAAGCAGGGGGATATTTTTCATATACGGTCTTGCCATCAGCATCCTTCCACATCCCGGCAACCATGGCACTGCACCCCGAAACAACCACGATGTACTTTCTCTTGGCAAATTCGTCCACCATCTCGGCAATGTCTCGAATATCAGGAAAGTTGGAGCAGCCCACAATGGCAACCACTCCGGGGATTGTGCCCAGGGTTATGGGTGCCCCGACAGTCCTTATCTCAGTATCCATAATCGGACCACGCCCAGCTCTCACCTTCCACTTTTCCATGCTCGCTGCTACCTGCATTATCTTGAAGATGGGAATCTTGCGAGGGCATTCCTGCTCGCACTTTCCGCAGCCAACACAGAGATTAAATTGCTCCCTTATCAGATCAAAATTACCCTTGGCGACCTCAGCTATACCAGCGCCAATGTTGAAAAGGTTAGGGCATACCTGCTCACACATGCCACAGACATTACATTTTTGGGCCAGTTCCTTGGCCTCGTCCTCCGTTAGCCATTCCTTTCTCCTCTGAGGAGCAATTTCCATAGCAACCTTAGCCGCTACCTCGGCTGCCTTTCGAGGGTCAAGGATGGCAAAATGCTTCTTATCATCTACCATCTGTCTAACTATCTCTGCAGTATCCATCTCAGAGGCATCATCAAGCCCATACATAGCCTTGTCCATGGTAGCTATGAGCGCTGACCCGGCCTTAGATGCCTCTATGGGCATATCTGTCCTGATACACTGCTCATCGGTCATTATCACATCAGCAATGCCACTTCTGATGAAGAAAAGCTGCCTGGAAAAAGGACCAACAACTTTGGCCCTATCAGAGTACCTGCTTGTCTCCAGGGCAGTGCAACAGACGCCACAGACTTCAACCTGGTCATAAAGATTATTCTCCCGGAGGTAATCAATGACTACGGTAGAAGTAGCTGGATTATGCCCCACAAACAGGATTACCGGTTTGCTTTTGTCCACTGCCGCCCACCCCAAATCTATCAGGGGGGTATCAGCAACTGAAGTGGGGTAATTGAATCCCACTATCTGAGCAATATCCGCCACTTCCATGCCTACATGGTCCAGCATCCCAGCATGAAGAGCTTTCGATTCATAATCCAAGCAGCTGCCCTCTTGTCCCATTGCAGTGGAATCCAGAAGATGGGTGATCTCCTTGAAGACATATTCTATGGCTATTACAAGGTCACCCAAAGTCTCAGGCTTCAAGCCCACAACTGTCCTTATGTGCGGTGCTTCGATATTGATTGACCCACCTAAATCTATCTTCTTATCCGGACCGTACCTTTCAATCAAGAACTCCAGAATGTGCCCACCATGAGCAGCATGAGCGGAGCATCCCATCAAGCAAGATAAGAGCACCCATCTTGCTTGTTGAGTAGCTATATCAATACCGCAGGCCCCTCTCCTTGTCTCGGTGAGGTCACATTTGCCATAGGTACAGAAGCAACATAAATCACAGAATGGCGCATAGAAAGGCGCATATGTTTTCAATAACCTCATGTCCCAATTTCTGAGGTCGGGAATTTCCGGCATGGGCGTGGGCCCTACTGGCTCCCAGGGAATCTCTGCTTTTATCTTCTTATGAATTTCTGCTAATTTCCGTGTTATTTCTTTTACTTCTGCCATTTTTTTACCTCGCTTCTATCGTTTCCTTTATTAATTTCAAAGTCTCGGGATGTCTCAATACAACAATATTTGCCCCAGCCAATAAAAGCGATAGCGCTGTCATTCCTTCCCAAAGCAACCCCTGTTCCTTGCTTTCCTTAGCCTGTTTTGTTTTCCAGCACTCCCCACCAAGATTGGCAATAATCGGCATCATGGTCATACTGTCTTTGGTGATAACTCCAATCTGCTTTACCCGCTCCATTAAAGAGAAACTATACTCCATGCCGTAGCCCAATGCAGAGGACAAAGAGTCGATTACAATCCTATCTGGGGGGAAGAACTTACTGAGCTTCACGTTTAATTCCTTAAGCAAATTGATGTCTAAAGGAGTCTGGGCAATAGCTGTATGCCCATGGTCCAGAATTGCCTTGCCCACCACTTCGTAATTTTCCTTAAGTGCCGGGCCCATAAGAAGGTTCATTCCATCACACACTTCAGCCACCTTGGGAAGAACCTCGGCATCTTTTTTTTCGTCCCCTGAGCCATAGACAATTAAAGGCACATCTATAGCCTCGGCTACTTCTTTTACCAATGCCGCTGCTTTGTCAGCAGGAGCATCCTTGACCGTCGGGTCGGTACTCATAAGGAAAAGTGAAACGGCATCCACAGCAAAGCCCTGGCATTTCTTAGCCCATTTTACTGGGTTGGAAATCACATCCTGGAAGGGCTCAACCGCATGCTTTGGCCAATCCTGAGGTTCCATATCAAGAACTTCCAGAGCAAACTTTGCCGGATTGGGATTTGAGCCCTGGTCAAAAAAATGAAAAGGGAGAATATTCTCTCCCCCTATCTTCAAGCTCTTCTTTCCCTTCCCAAGAGTTATCTCTCTAACTACCCCAGTATACGCTTCAACTGGTGCTTTATATTCCATTCCTTACCCTCCTTAACTTTCAAGCCAGGCATTGGAGTACAAAGTCTCTCCCTTAAGAACCTTGGCTGTCTTAACATACTCAACTTCCTTTTGAGATAGAGCGGAGAGGTCTATGTTCTCCCCATCCATGGTCTTGTAAATAAGTTCGACAATTTCCGGCATCTCTCCCTTGGTCAAGTTTATAAGTTCTTTATCCAAAGGGTCAGCAATGGCAGAATAAAGTCCATTTCTCCCTAGCATAACCAGATAAGTGCGGTTAAGAAGCGGCCTAAGCTGATCTGGCACGCCATTGGATGTATTGGAAAGCCCTACTGTGGATTTAACCCCGGGCAAAACATCCCCAAGTATCTTGATAAATTCCAAATTTGCCATGGCGAACCTCTGCCCCTCACCAGCGGTGCTAATAGGAAGGAGTATAGGATCAACCCAGATGTCCTCATTAGAAATCCCCAATTCGTTGGCATAGGCCACTGTGTCCATAATACTTTCTATCTTAGAATCAACATCTGGAGGCATTCCTTTGTCCGTCATCACTGAAATCACCACATTGCAGTTATATTTTTGGGCTAAAGGAAGCATTTGCTCTTTGGAGCCAGCCTTCCCCGAAGCGGAGTTAAGCAAAGGTCTCTTCCGGCAAGCTTTTAGACCTGCCTCCATAGCCACAGGATTCAGGGTATCTATGGACAACGGTAAATCAGTAGCTTCCTGAACTGCGTTGACCAACCATTGCATAGTCTCTTCGGTGTCTTTTTTCATGGGGCCAACATTCAAGTCAATGTAATCGGCTCCCGCTTCAGTTTGAGCTTTAGCTAAATCCTGGATTACTTTGGCATCTCTTTCCCTTATGGCTGTGGAAACCGCTTTAGCTATGACATGTATATCCTCGCCAATAATGACCATATTGAGTACCTCCGATTTATTGGTTTGGGGTCTGAGATAAACCATCGCACTATAGCAAGGAAAAATTTGTTTGTCAAACCCCATCTATTATAGCAATTTTGGCATATGTATCCACCTATTATCATTATAAAGGCCAAGGAGCAGAGAGACGGGTTGTTAAGCATATCTGATTAACGCTAATTTCAGTGCTTTGCTATAATTTTTGCGAATATTGGGAGCGGGCAGACAGCAAAATTCTGGCAATTGCCTTCGAATAAATGGCTAAAGATTACTATGGAATTTTAGGCGTACCCAGGAACGCCTCGGATGAGGAGATTAAGAAGGCCTACCGGAAACTGGCCATGCAATATCATCCCGATCGCAATCCCGGGAAAGAGAAATGGGCTAACGAGAAATTCAAAGAGATAAACGAGGCTTATGGAGTCCTTGGTGACCCTCAAAAAAGAAAACAGTACGACCAATTTGGCACTGTCGGTAATATAGGCGACATCTTCGGTAGTCCCTTCACTACAACCACTTTCGAGGAAATGATGAAGGACTTCGGCGGGGCTGGTCTGAGATTTGATTTCCTCGACGATATATTCGGCGATTTCCTGCAGGGCAGAGGCTCTTCTTTCTCTTTTAGAAGATTCGGCGCTGGGCCTGGGGGAGCTAGATTTGAAGTCTGGCCGGGCCAAGAAATCAATCTGAATGAAGTATTCGGCCAGGCTCGAAGACCCCGGAAAGTTCATTATGATTATGAGCTTACAATTAGCCAAGAAGAGGCTTTGCACGGGGTGAAGAAAATATTAAAGAGGAAGGGGAAAAAACTGGAGGTGAAGATTCCTGCCGGGGTAAGAACCGGCAACGTAGTAAAATTGAAGAATGCTCGCCAGATAAGTGATGGCTTGCCCGGCGACATCTTGATTAAAGTTATAGTTAAATAAACCCAGAGCTTGCACCCAGTACATTCCTGCTAAGACTTGGTCTTCGTCCATTAAAAACCTTGATATACTTATCGAGGAGAATAGATTGGATTTTAGCATCGCCAACTAGTGATGTATAATACAGCTTTTGTATGATGCATAACCAGCCCCGTAGTAGGGTAGACTACAAATGGATTGCTCTTTCCAACACCACCCTGGGAATACTACTGGCCTTTGTCAACGGATCGAGCGTGCTCCTGGCCTTGCCGGTCATTTTCAGGGGTATTGGTATTGACCCTCTAGCCCCAGGTAGTTTCAACTACATGCTCTGGCTGCTGATGGGGTATATGCTGGTATCGGCCGTCTTTGTTGTTGCCTTCGGCCGCCTGGGAGACATGTTTGGACGAACCCGGATGTACACTCTCGGGTTTGCTATCTTCACTGTGGGGTCCCTTTTGTGTGCCATCCCCTGGAGTACCGGACCGGCTGCAGCGCTTGAGCTGATCCTTTTCCGGGTCGTGCAAGGAATTGGCGGTGCCTTCCTATTTGCTAACTCGCCAGCCATCCTCACCGATGCCTTCCCCGAAAACGAGCGGGGCATGGCTCTAGGTCTAAACCAGGTAGCTGGCATCGCTGGCTCTTTTCTGGGCATTCTGGTGGGTGGGCTTCTGTCCCAAGTGGGATGGCGATGGGTATTCCTCTTTAATGTGCCCATAGGCATAATAGCAACCATCTGGGCACACCGGTCACTTCGTGAGGTAGGCACCCGAAGAAGAGAGCCTATAGATTGGTTAGGGAACATCACCTTTGCCGCCGGCTTGACCATGGTTCTGGTGGGCATCATCTATGGCATCAATCCCAGCCCTACTTCCCCTATGAGTTGGACAACACCCTTCGTGTTGGGCATGATAGTCGGTGGTGTTGCCCTTTTGACGGCATTCGTCTTCATTGAACAACGTGTGCGAGCACCCATGTTCCGGATCAATTTGTTCCGCATTCGCGCCTTTGCTGCGGGAAATGTGGCTGGATTTCTAGCATCTGTAGCCCGGGGTGGACTAATGCTTATGCTCACCATCTGGCTACAGGGCATCTGGCTACCCCTTCATGGCTATGACTTCGAAGTAACACCACTATGGGCAGGTATATATATGATACCTTCTAGCCTGGGAATCCTTGTAGCCGGGCCACTTTCGGGTCGCCTATCCGACCGCTTCGGGGCACGCTATTTCGCTACCATTGCCATGGTATTGATGGCAGTAGGCTTCTTACTGATGTTAGCGCTGCCGGTGAACTTCACCTATCATAAATTCGCATTGGTAATCCTGCTGGATGGTATAGCCATGGGGATGTTCATGGCACCCAACACCGCAGCGATCATGAATAGCCTGCCCCCTCAGCACCGCGGGGTAGGTTCTGGTATGCGGGCAACACTTATTAACGTGGGGAATCCACTGTCCATGGCAATTATCTTCTCTCTGATGATTCTTGGGTTAAATGCATCGATGCCAGCAGCTCTATATAGTGGTCTCGTACAGAACGGTATACCTACCCAGGTTGCGCAACAGATAGCCAGCGCACCACCTGTGGGTTACCTATTTGCGGCATTCCTAGGTTTCAATCCGCTACGTACCCTCATTCCTTCAAGTATACTTAACGCTCTGCCGCCACAGCAGGCAGCAACCATCACTTCTAGAGCCTTCTTTCCACAGCTCATCGACAACGCTTTCCACCACGGTCTTGTCGAGGTGCTAATCTTCTCTATTGTCATCTGTCTCATCGCAGCTGGCGCATCTTGGGTTCGTGGTGGTAAGTATATATATCACGAGAATGATGAACAGCAAGACTAAGCTGGAATTCTGAGTATGGTAAACACATGAGGAGGTGGTGAATATGAAAGAGACTTCGCCTTTCGCAATTACAATTAGTCGCCAAAAGGGGAGTGGAGGGGCATACTTGGGCAAGCGGCTGGCATCTCGCCTGAATGTTTTGTATTTGGACCGTGAAATCGTAACTCAAGCTGCTAAGGAGCTCAAAATGCCAGTAGAGTCTTTAGAGGCTCGTGATGAGAAATTGACTCCGTTCTGGCGGTCGCTATTAGAATCGTACGCCTATATCACTCCTACGTCATATGTACCGCCTCCGTTACATATGCCGACTGATCGAGAACTCTACAGCACCGAGTCAAACATTATCACGCGAATTGCTCAGCAGCGTTCGGCGGTCATTGTCGGGCGTGGTGGCTATTACGTGCTGCGCCAACATCCACGATGCCTAAGTATTCTTTTACATGCCGACATTGCTTTCCGCCAACGGCGGGTGCAGGAACTATACCATGTGTCGACAGAAGAAGCGCTTAAGCTAATAGCATCCATTGATAAAGAGCGGGAGCATTATCTCCGTGCACTTACTGGACAGAACTGCATGGATGCGCGACATTACCATCTCTCCATTGATACAAGCGTAATGGGGCTCGAGGAAGCTGAGGAGATAATTCTGGCCAGCTTTCGTGCCAGATTCGGCGATATTAAGCCTGCATGAAGTGTCACGATTGGCTGAATGTTAATCTCACAACAAGATGAAGAAGATAAGAATAAGCTTCCCCTGCGGTGAGCTTTTCCTTGAAGGAATATTGGCTACACCCGAAGGTGCCGGCCCTTTCCCGGCGGTAATAGTTTGTCACCCTCATCCCCTCTACGGCGGCAGCATGGATAACAATGTAGTCTATAGCCTCTCCGAGACACTAACACAAGCCTCGTTTGTTTCATTCAAGTTTAACTTTCGTGGAGTGGGCGGGAGCCAAGGGGAATTTGGTCAGGGGATAGGTGAGCAAGAAGATGTGGAAGCCGCCATTTCTTTTATAAGCACGGTAAATGCAGTTGATTCTAAGAGAATAGGGCTGGCTGGCTATTCAGCTGGCGCTGGATTTGGCCTTCCTGTTGGCTTTAAGGATGCTCGAATTAAAGCTCTGGCGGCAGTCTCGCCTCCACTCGCTATGTTCGATTTTGATTTTCTCAAAGATTGCCCCAAGCCAAAACTTTTTATCTCAGGAAGCAGCGATAATTTTACACCCGCCGACCAGTTCCTTGAATTTTGCCAGAACCTTCCTGAACCTAAAGAGTGCCAAAGCATTGAAGATGCAGACCACTTCTGGTGGGAATATGAACCTCTCCTAGCCGCTAAAGTGACTGCCTTTTTCACCAAAGTATTATAGGCTCAACTTAATTTCAGTGAGACGTAACCTTAAGAAACAAACTCCAGTATTTCTCTGAACGCTTTCTCCTGCATTCCCAAATATTCATCATACCCCTCTAAATTAAGCTTCCCGGCCAGTATAAGCTTACCGATAGGCCTGTCTATAACACTGGCTAAAATGTAGTTACTCGTAGAGTCCATTAACCTCAATGCCCATAGCTCCCTCTCCGTAGGCGGCTCCATTATCTTCAGTTTTTCCACCACCTTCAAATCCCAGGGAAAACTCTTCCTGACTTCTTCAATGTCTTCCTCATCCTGCCAAGGGAATACCTCGGCTAAATACAGCTCATGGGTCTCGGGGTCGAATCTGAAGACTCCTCTGTTAGTAGTCACAGCCGAAGGCCCTCCTCCCACCAGGTTCGCCTTCTTCCGGGCATCACGACTGCCATCGAGGAAACCTAGCTCAGTCATATAGTCAACTTTCTGCACCCATTGCCGGGGATTAAACTCCGCAGTGTAAACCACTCTCCCCGCAGACGATGCTATATCGCCTCCACCGCCACTGCCATTCATTTTCAATTGTTTTCCAGTTATATAGCTAACATTCACATTCCCATACTTATCCATCTGGGCAAATCCCAGATAAGCTACATCAATGAAGCCCGATTGCTGGTCTATGAACACCTCAGGAAGACTCTGATGGCACATAGCCATTGTGCCTGCCGCGTTATCGGCCGGACTGATCAAGACAGCAACGCTGGGGAACCCAATATAGCCGGCCTCGGCCACCAGTATGACATTTGGCGTATGCACCAGTTTCGCTACGGCACCGGCCAGGTCGGAAATGCCGATGCCCACAAACACAACCTCTCGGTCCCTTATTTCCCTGGACCCGGCGCAACAGACAAGCTCAGGAGGTGTATATTTTCTCTTCATTACTTCAAGTTGCTCCGACGTATATTTCTCCCTGGTAGTATACAATTGTCCCATTTTCATACTCCTTCTATAGTTTTCATCAGGATCCCTCACGCAGGTATCCTGTTCAGTTTATGCTCCGATTTAGCTAGCCTATCCAGTTTTTCCCAGCCTAACTTATCGCAATACTCGAAGTGGTTTTTGCAGCCAAAGACCCACTCATCAAGCCATTTCAAGGCTCCGTCACGACTCTGCCTCTGTAACAAGAGAGATATGAAGTTCATGCTGTCCACTGTGTAGCATCCAAAACAACCTGTGGGATGGCAATTAAAGGGCAGGTGGACAACGGCATCGGTACAGTAGGCTGGTATCACCGTCAGCCCCGGGTTTTCATATATCTTTTCGGTGGGGACAAGTTCCTCGGTAAGCAAGACTACATACTTGGCAGCCCTGGATTTCCAGTAATCCACTCCCTTAAAACCCCATATCTGGCCGTTACCCCTCCGGTCTGCTCGCTGAACGGAGATGAAGGCAACATCTGGTTTGTAAGCCGGGATAAGGATGAGTGGCTTGTTCTCATAGGGGTCATTTATCTCCTTAATTTCTTTATTGTATTTGGGGATATCGGAGCCAATCGAGGAGCGGCAGGGCATGAAGGGGACATTGAATGCCCCGGCTACGAATCTCAATGCAACTTGAAAATTCGTCCAGTCCACTATCTTCAACGGAGGCACATCAGATTTGATTTTATCCTTGGGTGTAGCCAGAACGCCACCCGCTTCAACCGGGCGTGGCAAACCTTCCTTGAGACCGCGCTCCAGGGCGGGCGTGCCAGAAATACCACCTACCTGGCGCGTTATAGCATAGGCTGTGTCTATCCTGTCCAGTATCCCCAGCTCTACCAGTAAATCTATACCTTCAAAAGTGCCACTCTCGTCTATCAGAGATAAGTTCTTCTTTCCCTGACGTGCTATCTCTCTCATGACGGATTCAGGCTGCCGCCACATAACAAAACCTCCCATGCAGAATGAATCACCATCATGTAGAAATGTTTCCACCGCCTCCTTCTCCGTCATCACTTTGTTCAATCTTTTTTTATAATCTGTGTCCTTGGCCCTTTCTTCATAATCTATTGTCTTCAGCCCTTT
>JBEKTM010000047.1:0-10361 GCA_049516035.1 Dehalococcoidia bacterium | reverse complement strand
CCTGTTTCCTCCGATATCTGAAGTCTCCTCCAGCATACCGGATTCCCCTGACCCGGTGGGTGTCTTTTCACCCGTCACTTTACCTTCAGGGGTGGGTGCTTTTTATCCTAGCATTTACAGCGCAATGAAAGTTTGTCATTCTACCACCACCAGATAGCCGCCCCTCTGGCAAGGATTGAGTCTGCATTCTAGACTACTCCAACATCTCTTTCTTCTGTAAAGCAAGTAACCCTGCCATCTCCATAGCCTTTCCTCCTCTACCCAGTGATATGAAACCGTGGTCTGTCATTACTATAAAATCGTTTTTATCCAATACTTCCTCAACTGCCTTGACGAGCTCAATGCTACCATAGGGATGCCACTCCTTAGTTTGAGCCAATCCTAACTTATCGGCTTGCTTTGTAATCGCTGAGTTATGACCATGGAAGATGGCATTTACGTCTTCTCTAATCTCATAGATTCTACAGTGTAATATGCTCTCGGAGGAGGGCTCCCTCAGTCCAGAAGCGTAGACTATTTTTCTCCCAAGGTCGCATCCAATTACCTTAACAAAACATTCGGCTCCCAGCGACTCTTTTGGACCAAGGCCGGAGGCAGTAGTTATGAACTCCTCGACACCCTCTCTTAGCCTGAAGCTCAGATTCCCCATCGATTTGCCGTTGATAACAGGAGTCAAACCAGATGAATGAAATTTTCGGCACCAGTAAGACAACTGCTCTATCCTTGGATCACTTGGTATCTCTTTTCGCAAAAACTCTACCTTAAATTTGACTCCAACATATTCTTCCATCTTTAACTTGCCTTTCGGAGAAATTTTAGCAAGTTACCTGAAAAAAATCAATTTAGCCCAGACATTAGGTCTACCCGCTTTATTGGCAATAGCTACCAGTGCTGGAGTACACTCAGCTATCGCCTTCTTAACCTCTGCTGACATCTTCATAGTAATGCCACCTCCTTTCAGGATTTCCCTGATATTGGACTCTTATCATCAGTATTTCTGCAACGTGTTGAAACAAATTATACATCAGATAACAGAAGGCAGCAACCACTCTAATTGGTAGTTGGTCGTGCCTAAGGCGTTTTCCTATAATGCTATAAGCTTTCTCCTTCGAAACTCTGCTGTTGAACAATGCATCTTAAAGTGAATCTATAAGCTGCTGTAGCGCCGGAATCAATTGCTTCTTTTCAAATAGTAGTTCGGGAACTGTTCCGAATGGCTCACCATAGTGTCCAATAGACAGAACTGGCAACTTTTCTTCAGTCATTCCCCCAGGTAGCATTGGTATCGTATAGGTTAATAATACTTCATCTCCGGTTACTTTCACTTCTTTTACGAAGCTTCTGACAAAGGATTTTCTCAATAAGTATTGGGACTGCTTCATAGAGGTCACCAACCAGACCGTAATCGGCTATTTCAAAGATAGGTGCTGATTTGTCCTTGTTAACGGCGACTATAATCTTTGCATCACGGATACCGACTGTATGCTGAATCTGACCCGAGATACCTAAAGATACGCAAAGGCGCGGTTTGCACTTTTTGCCAGATAAGCCTACTTCCCTCTGCTCAGACAACCATTGCCAGTCATGTGATAGCGGACGGGTGCAGCCTATCTCGGCGTTCAAGGCTTTGGCCAGGGCTTCAACAGACGCTAAGTCCTCCTTTTTACTCAGACCCCTGCCCACGCAGACCAGGACCTGCGCCGCCTCGAGGTCGACGGTCTCAGCCTGCTTGGGTTTTCGTTCTATAACTTTCAGTTTTGAATCTTGAAGCTTTAAGGAAGCCTCAACGACCTCGCCCGTTATCAGTTCCTTTGGCTCTAACTCAAAGGTCTTCGGCATTACCGAGACTACTTTACGTGGCGTTTTCAGGACTCCAGTAGATATAGTAGCTCCACCCAGGGTGTACCTGCAAACCACCAATTCTTTGTCTTTCATATCAAGTTCGATGGCATCAGTAACACAGGCGGCATTCCACTTCTGGGCAACCCGGGGAGCTAGTTCCTTGCCTCTCCGTGTAGAGCCAATCAGGAGAAGCTCAGGACTGGACATATTAATTATTTGATAGAGGGCTTCGGCATACACGTCAGCATAAAAATTTGCGAGCAAGGTGTTTTCGCTCCAATATACCTTATCAGCACCATAGGAGAAACAATGAGCTGCTTTCTCCTTGGCATTCTTACCTAGAATTACGGCGCTGACTTTAGTCTTATTGCTTTCCTTGACTTTCCTACACCAGGATAAAAGCTCAAAAGCAATTTCTTCAACTTCAGAAAAAACCAGGATATCCAGCATGCTCAAACTCCTAAGACGCCCTCTTTTTGAAGAGCATTGACTAGTTTATCGATATTTTCGTCCAACTGACCTTCTAAAATAACTCCCTTTCTCTCTCCCACAGGTGCAAGATTACTGATTATTTGGTAGCCGTCTTCCCCAAAGTCTTCGGAGGTAATGCTGATAGCCGAAGCATTCCATTCTTGTAAAGGTTTCTTAGATGCCTTGAGAATCTGCATAAGAGAAGGAAGCCTCGGTTCGTTTATCCCGCTGGTTACTGTTATCAGAAGAGGAAAGCTTGATTCGATTAATTCAAGGCTCTCTTCCATATTTCTGGTCGCTTGTATCTTGTTGTCTGCATATTCTAATCGTCCAACGTAAGTTATAGCCGGTAAAGCAAGTATCTCGGCGAGCCTGGGGCCAACTTGCCCGGAGTAATTATCAGCGGACCCCTCACCCAGAATAATAAGGTCATACTTCCCTATCTTCTGTATCGCTTTAGCCAGGATTTTTGCTGTCATCTGAGAATTGAGATCGGTAAACAGAGGGTCGATCAGAATAACAGCTTCGTCAGCTCCAGCCGCCAGAGCATCCTTGATTGTCTCTCTAAGCTTGGTCGAACCTACTGATACGGCGATAACCTTCCCACCAATTTTTTCTTTCATACGGACTGCTTCTTCAAGGGCATTCCGGTCCATGTCTCCGAATACGAAGGGCAAACCATCCAGCACCGGTTCTCTGGCCTCTTTCTTAATTCTGACCTGTGTCATATCGACATTTTGCTTTAGACACACTATTATATCCATCTGGAATAGCCTCCTAACCGAATCGGTACTGGATGCCGTAGCCAGCTCTCGGATAATCCCACTCCAGGGCATTCTTTACACAAGCAATTTTACATGTGCCGCATTCCAAGCAAGCATCCAGTTCCAGAGCTGTTTCACCGTCCGCGTTTAGCGTGAATACACGTGCCGGGCATACGTAGAGGCAAACCTTCTCCCGGCAGTCTTTACATATTTCCCTTTTTATTTTAATGTGTTTTTGGGAATCAACCTTGATAGTGTTTTTACCCAGTTTGGCTTTGATGTTTATGTCCATGGTTATATCCTTAAGGCTTGGTAGCCATCTTTAAATATATTTCTACCAATCTTACTCCTTATTTCCCTGATGGCCGTCTTGCTTAGCTTCTCCTTCGGATAGTCACCGATATACATTATTTTTTCCAGGACATCGCAGACCATCTGCGGGTACAGAGTCATCAACCGGGGATTATCCAGGAAATTTGGTGCGTGCCTAAAATTCTTCAGGTCCTTTAAAACAAAGCTATCCTTGAGCAAATTCTCATATTCAGCCAGAGATTGGCTTGAGAAATCATTCCTCTTAATAGCTGCATTTATGGCCCTGGCGGATAATACACCGGACGCGATGGCGAACTCCATCCCTCTTACGGTAAGTCCATTATTAAGCGTGAAACCGGCCGCATCACCGGCAACCAGTATGCCATCTGAATATAAGTGGGAAATACCATTAAAGCCGGCCTCCGGAAGAACGTGAGCGGAATACTCAACCATGTCCCCGCCATCGATAAGACTCTGGATTTCCTGTCGCTGCTTGAAATCTTCGAATATCTGGATAGCTTCGATCTGGGGCCTCTTCTTCATTAAATCGTCTATTTTCACTACCAATCCAAGAGAGACGCTGTTCTTGTTGGTATAAAGGAAACCTCCTCCAAACATACCTTTGGTTATAGCTCCGGCAAATACCTGAGCCAGTCCTTCATTTTCTTTCAGACTAAACCGCTGTTCAATGGTTTGGGGAGAAAGCTCAATTACCTCCTTGATACCTACCGCAAAGTCTATCGGACTAAGCGGATTTTTTAAGCCTGCTTTTTGGGCTATTAAAGACATGACTCCATCAGCAGCAAGGACGACATTAGCCGGGATTTTATCCTCTCCGGCGATAATACCTCTTACTTTGCCACCGTCTAAAATGAGGTCATCCACTTTGATCTTGGTTACTACCATGGCGCCGGCTTCTTTAACTTTCTCCGCAAGCCATTGGTCAAACTTAGCTCGAAGAACAGTAAAGCTATGATATGGTTTTTGCCCGAATTTCTGGCTCGATAATTCTATTGAAACTGAAGAGTCTTCGCCCATCAGGCAAATTTTCTCTTTGGTGACGCACCTTTCAAGAGGAGCCTGCTCCCAGTTTACAGGGAGGAGATTCCGGATCGGATTCAGGTATAGCCTCCCGCCGGTAACATTCTTGGCTCCGAAATAATCGCCTCGCTCTATTACCAGCACGCCCACGCCTTCTTTGGCCAGACAATATGCAGCCGATAATCCGGACAATCCGCCACCAACTACGATAACTTCAAAATCTTCCAATTAATAATCCCTTATCTGGGTTATTATATTACTTATCGACGAATTCTTTACCGAAGGCATCTCTGGCAATAATTACTTTCATGATGTTGGCGGCACCCTCAGCGCCGGCAACATAAGACATGGCTCCTCTTAATGCCATTTCCAGCGGCGATTCTTTAGTGTAACCAAAGGCACCCAGTATCATTATAGCCTGTTTTGCCGCGTCTACCGCTAGTTGCGGAGCCAGCCATTTACATTGAGCGACAACGATGTTAATATCCTTTTGCGTAAAACTACCTGGCTCGGTATAATATCTGTCTATCATCCATGCCACTTTCTGCAGGTTGAGTTTTAACATTTCAAGGCGTGTATATATTTCAACCAAATCGAAGGATATGCCCTCGAACTTGGATAACGTCTGTCCAAAGGCTTTCCTCTGTTTAGCATAATCCACGGCTATTTCGAGGCACTTTTCAGCTCCCCCGAGACACGCAGCGGCTACAACTACCCGCGCTACATTAAAACCTTCCATGCAAGGGTAGAATCCTTTGCCTTCTTCACCCAGAAGGTATTTAGCGGGAATTTCCACGTTTTTATATATGAAACCTCCGGTAGAGAGACCCATGCGTCCCATATCTTTGTAAACGGTACTGGTTATGCCCTTGACCTGGTTCGGTATCACGGCCAGGAAAGTCATGGCTCTGTTGCCGAGAGAAGGGTCTGCGACGAACAGGCTACAATGGCCACCGCCCCTTTGCTGACATTCAGTGACTTGGCTGATATAGGCTTTTTCACCGTTAATAACAAATTTGTCACCTTTCTTCACTACAGAAGATTTTGAAGCTGCTATGTCCGAGCCGCCACCCGGCTCCGTAACCGCAATGCCCCATGACCATTCTCCAGAAGCCAGTTTGGGTAAAACTTCCTGTTTCACTTCTTCACTGGCGTAATGACTAAGAAACATACCTCCCCAGCCAATGGTCAGCAAGGTATAAACAGGTAGAGACATGCTGAGTTCAGCGCGCCCCAGTTCATGTATTGCAATATTGGCATATTGCATTTCCTCGCCTGGTTGAGCCGAACCTCCGTACTTCTCCGGAATAGTGCAGCCGAAGACGCCAAGCTCAGCCAGCCCGTTTATAATGTCATCCGGGATGCCGGCTTCCTTCTCGTCGATCTCCCTCGACCTTGGGACTACATTTTTTTCACAGTATTCTCTAAGCGATCTTCTAAAAAGCTCCTGTTCACGCGACATTCGAAATTCCATGTTCCCTCCGTAACAATGGTATTTAGCATCGCCTAATTTGGTGAAGTAAGAAATAGATTAAATTGTTGATTTATGCATTGGCACTTATAAACCCCATGATAGCCCAAATTCCCGGTAATTTCATTTGGATTCTTCCTTTTCTTTAAGCGATTTTCTTAAGACTTTGCCAACGGTAGTCTTGGGTATTTCACTAATAAATTCGACCTCCCGAACCTTTTTATAAGGAGATATTTTTCTCTCGCAGAACTCCATAATTTCTTCACCAGTGACATTGCATCCCTCTTTTAAGACCACGAATGCCTTGGGTATTTCACCGGCTATGGTATCAGACTTACCAATTACAGCGCACTCCTTTACCGCCGGATGTTCATAGATTATAGCTTCGATTTCTGCGGGCGCAATGGTATATCCCTTATATTTTATGGTTTCTTTCTTACGGTCGACGATATGGAAGTACCCCTCCTCATCCATAAACGCCAGGTCGCCGGTATAAAGCCAGCCGTCTCTTAGTGTCTCTTTATCGTCTTCGGGGTGGTTTAGGTATCCCTTCATCACCTGAGGGCCTTTTACTACAAGTTCGCCGATTTCCCCGGACGACAGTTCGAGATTACCAGTTTCCACATCCATGATTTTAGCATCGGTATCAATAACCGGTATGCCTATCGTCCCTACGCGAACACGATCCGGCGGGCAGTCGTGCGTTTCCGGTGAGGCTTCGCTCAGACCATAACCAAGAACCATGGTTACTCCAGTAGTTTTGTCCCACCGCTCCTTGGTTTCAGGTGATACGGGCATCGCTCCGACTTTTACATATTTCAAACTTGAAATGTTGTATTTTCCTAATAGTGAGCTGTTGAGCAGCATAATAAACAAGGAAGCCGCGCTGTACAAGATGGTCGCTTTTTCCGATTCGATTGTTTTTAGTAATTCTTCCGCATTGAACCGTGCCATAATCACTGCCCGGGCACCACAGTAAATCACTGAATTCATGCTGGTGCAGGCTCCCCAACTGTGATAAAGAGGGAGTACACTCATAATAGTATCTTCGTGACTCCACCGCATCCAGATCACATTCTGTATAGCGTTGGCGACCAGGTTACGGTGTGTTAGCATTACCCCTTTTGGTAGTCCCGTGGTACCACCTGTGTAGGTAATGACAGCGACATCATCCTTCGGATGATAATCGAGTTTGAGGGGTTCGGTAGGGTATTCTACCAAGATTTTCGCCAGAGATACTGTCTCAGGTTGCCCATCTCCATCAATTAGTATCACGATATCCGGTCTGACTTCGTCTTCGATTCTTTGGATAACGGAGTAACATTCCTTATCAGTTATGACACATTTGGCTCCGGAATCACTGAAATTGTGTGTCAGTTCGGTGACTTTATAAAGCGGGTTTAGAGGTACAACGATAGCGCCAGCCTTCAATATCCCGTAGTAGCCTACAATAAACTCCAAGCTATTATGGAGCAGGAGTACCACGCGGTCGCCCTTTTTTACCCCCAGCCGATTTAGACCCCTGGCCAGCCTGCAAGTCTGCTCGTTCAGTTCGCGATAAGTGAGACTTTTCTTCTCATGAATGAAGGCGACATTGTTGGGATAATTTTCAGCGCTGTCTTCTAGAAATCGGAAAAGCGGTATTTCAGGATAATCTATATGATGCGGCACGCCTTCCGGCCAGAATTTGAACCATGGCCTATCGTTTACCGCTTGCATCTAACACTCCTTTTAACTAATCTTTGCATTAATTTTATTGGCTTCAGTCTGTACTGATTAATTCCTGTAGTCCTAATTCTTCCAATCTTGATTCAGAGGGATATCCTGTTTCCAAATTCCATCCCAACGCTTTATAATATTGCTTTCTCAAGAGATCGAAATCTACAGGAACATCTTTGTAAGGACCGACAGACGCCGGCTTACTCACTCTTTGGGGTAGCAATAAATCATTGGGGTCTATCCCTTCCCTGATGTTAAACATCTGGCGCAGGGTCTGGATTCTTTCGCCTGTCATCAACATCTCTTCAATACTGAAATCCCATCCGGTCGCTGCGCTAATGAAATCAAGTAATGGCCAGGTTTCCTGCCAGAAAATAAACTTGCAAATACCTGCTGAAGCCGCTATTTGTTCATATTTTATGGTACCGCTATAGGCAAGGCTCTTACTTCCATAGTTACGGAAGTCAACCTTGGGACCCCAAACCTCCGGATAAGGTCCGGGGACACCGCCTCCCTCTAGTAGCCTCCCGGCCAAAAAACTGGTATGTCTTCCTGGAGTAGCATCACATATATAGCCGGTGCCGCGGGCGGGGATCTGCCGGGGGTCATGATAACCAAGCTCCTGCCTACCGATATTCACAGTGCAATCTGCTGCTTTGGTTCCAATATTTTCAACCGCCCTTTTTGTCCCGTCCGCTAGTACCGCCCCAGATCCTTCTCTTCTAACCAGCTTTTCCAGCAGGGCAATGATGACCGCGGAGTTGCCCCAGGACAACTCGATGCCATCGGTATCCTGTTTGGTAATAATTCCTTTTTCATAACATTCGATCGCGAAGGCGATACTCGTGCTGGCGGATATGGTATCAATGCCATACCGGTTACAAATATCATTGGCCTTGATGATAGAAGCGACATCGTTATTCAGGCACATTGGCCCGAAACCGGCCACGGTTTCATATTCGGGCCTGTCCCATTCATTTCCATGTTCCTCAAGTTTTATCATGGCTCCGCAGCCGATGGGGCAGCCCGCACAGGCAGTTTTCCTTACTACGTACTTGTTGATTCTCGTTCCATAAGGTTCATGGTCCGGGATAGCTTCCGACAGGGCATCCATGCCAATAAGACTCCAATTTTTAATCGGGGTAGCTCCGGCCTCAACAAAGCTTTCAGTGATCCCGGCGGTTCCCTTATCCCTTATCGTGCTAATGAATTTTATTTTTGTCTCTTTAACATCTTTAATAAATTGCCTTCGTAACCGGTGTATCCGCTCTTCGTCCGCTACAGGTACTGTGTTTTGTCCCCTGACTGCGATGGCTTTTAAACGTTTGGAGCCCATCACCGCCCCAAGTCCTGATCTGGCGGCGGCTCTACCCTCTCTCCCCCCGGACATTATTGCCGATATGGGAGACTCCTTTTCCCCGGCAGGACCGATACAGACTACCCTGAGTCTGTTATCTCCCAGTTCCTTACGCAATAATTCTTCTGTCTCAATTGTATCCTTACCCCAGAGATGGGTAGCATCTCGCAGCTCGACTTTATCTTGACGTATTAATAAATAGACTGGCTTTGGGGAAATCCCGCGTAGCAATACGCCGTCATAGCCGGCTCGCTTCAGTTCATAGCCGACATAACCCCCGAGACTGGCATCACCCCATCCTCCAGTAAGAGGAGATTTAGATACTATAGTCAGTCTGGACGAGCCAGGAACGGTGGTGCCGCTCAATAGCCCGGGGAAAAAGCCCAGAATATTCTGCTCGCCCAGAGGATTTACGTTGCCAGGCTGACGCTCATAAACCAGCCTTACACCAAGCCCAACCCCGCCGATAAATTGGCGGTAAAGATTTTCAGATGGATGTTCTTCTCTTATCTGACCTGAAGATAGATCTCCAACTAGAAGTCTACCGGTAAACCCTGACATTCTAACCTCCATTTACTCCATAAATTGAAGGTGAGTAGGCATTACATAGCTGCTTTTCTCGGTTCCGTGTAAAAATAAGCTTTCTTTTTACGCCAATTTCGCTCAAAGTCAATTCTAACATGCCGGTAAGGAACCGATGATTATTCAGGCTCCTTTGCAGCAACGCTTGGCTGTTTTCGGAAACAACTACGTTTTATCCAGATTGAGCACATACCTGGGTAATCTCGCCACCCATCTGGCCGCAGTCAATTATTCCCACGTTTAAGATTTCTATAAATGCTGCTTCATTCTCCGAGACCGGGCATGTTTCAGGTTCAAAGTAAAAAGGACATGCCTGCCTAACTTTGGTAGACAACCTTTCCACCAACGATAGTCATTTCGACCTTGATATCCCCTATTTTCTCACACGGAACACGGTAAGGATCATCTGACAATACCACAAAGTCCGCCAGTTTTCCTGGTTCGATATTACCCTTGATATCTTCTTCAAAACCTATTTTAGCCCCGTTAATTGTAAACACTTCTATGACTGTTGTCAATCAGCGAAATGGGAGGTTCTCTTTGCATTTGGTGTCAGCAGATATATAATCCCCAATATAGGCGAGGTGAGATATGATTAAAGATATTATCCTCGCCAATATAAAGGGGGGTTTTATGGCACGATTTTATAACCAAAAATGGGAAGGCTTTGAATTCAAGTTATTCTGACCTTGTATCTCAAACAATATGATAGAATGTCTGCCGGAGGCTGGGTATGGCAGATCGATTGACCTTGGGTCTAACAAGACCGTGGGGCAGCATGGTCGCCATACCCGAATCTCCA
>JBEKTM010000046.1:0-11072 GCA_049516035.1 Dehalococcoidia bacterium | reverse complement strand
CTGGGAGATGAATCACACATCTTCTGGTACGAAGTAGGTGGGGCTGCTGCCCTGGGCGGTGTAATTATGCACACTGTGCCCACTGATAGTTGTGGCCGTCTCAATCCGGATGATATTGACCGGGCAATCCGGAGCAAGGATATCCACTACCCGGAGACCACGCTCCTCTGTCTGGAGAACACACATAATCGCTGCGGTGGGGCTGTTCTCACAGTAGACTACACAGACGAAGTCTGTAATCTAGCTCACACACGCGGGCTAAAGGTATATCTGGATGGCGCCCGCATTTTCAATGCCGCAGTTGCTCTGGGCGTACCGGCGTGTGCGCTGACCCAAAATGTCGATTCAGTAGCAGTATGCCTTTCCAAAGGGCTGAGTGCACCGGTGGGATCGCTGCTGTGCGGGAGCAAAGATTTTGTGGAGCGAGCCCGGAAGTTTCGTAAGATGCTGGGTGGGGGCATGCGGCAGGCAGGAGTTATTGCCGCTGCGGGCATCGTGGCACTGGAAACAATGGTAGACCGCCTGGCTGAAGACCACGCCAATGCCAGACGTCTGGCACAGGGACTCGCGGGCATCAAAGGAATAAGGCTGGCTCAGGATGAAATAATGTTCCATATCTCGTCCGAGTTGTCTGTTGTCGAGTTTGTGGAAGGCCTTGAGAAGGCCGGGGTGAAGATAGGCTTACGTGACGGCCGCCCGTTCCGTGCGGTTACTCACCGCATGGTCTTATCCTCAGATGTTGACGAGGCACTGACGCACATCGAAGCGGTTTGCCACAGGTTACACCGTCGGGCTCGGAAATAACCTTGGCGTAACGGCGTCCCAGAAATCGCTCTTTTGATGCATTTCAACCCGGCTGGCGCTCTAATACGTCCGCATAGAGAGAAGATCTGTCGGTGTGGTACAATCCGTTCGCATGGACTATTCGCAAAGCGTTCTGCTCTATCAAGATAAGCCTAAATATGGGCTTATTATGAAGCTTATTCTGATAATACCCGTGATATTGCTGGCGTCGGGCATTTATTTATGGTCCACGGGTGACGCTATCGTTACTCTAGCCTTACTAACTGAAGCTGTCATAATTGGACTGATATTTTGGTTTGTACTCCCTCGCGAGTATCAGGTATACGAAAATCATTTACGCATAGTGCTGGGTGGACCATTCGCAGTCAAAGTTGGATTTCAGAACATAGAGGCTGTAAGAATCACAAGCAGGATGTCTTTCAATATCCATTTTACCACCACGATAACCAGGAGTTATGTAGAAATAGTGATAAAGAAAGGAATGAGCATCGCGATTACTCCCACGGATGATAAAACATTTGTGGAAAAGGCTAATCAGGCGTTGAGCCAGTGGGAAAAAAGACAGGCGCTTGGGTAGAGAGACTAGTAAAAAAATCACTCGATGAGGCTAAGGGCTCCTGAAGTGCCAAATTGGCTGTCAGATACATTCCCGAGGAATGTTAGGTAACAAATGCAGGCTTCTGTTACTTACAGCCCAGCGTCAACTCCGGAAGAACAACTTAGGAACGAATTCTGAATTTGGCTACCTGCGGAGATGGTAAGAATTCCCATTCTCCCCTACAACCAGAGTCGACAGCACCTACTTCCAGATGCAGCATCGCAATACCGCAATCCAAACGTTTAGAGACATTGAACTCTAGCCCCCTAGTTCTTACGAAAACTGTGATACCATCATCTTGTACATCGAAACCCCATGGTTGACGATTCGCAGCAGAAGGAGCGAACCTGGCAGCTTCAAGACATATGTTTACCCAGTCGGGCCACTTCTCCCTTGGCAAGCCTCTAACCAGCTTAGCAAGTGGCAGACGATTATGTGACCGACCAAAGCGGGTCATCGACTTCTCCTCCCATGACTCAAACTCCTGCGCATAGCCCACTGGAGTTATGGCCAATACCCGTTCTTTGTTGCTCACTTCTATAAGAGAGGCCACGATCTCCGGTCTGAAAAAGCCGCCAACCCAACACGTATTTAACCCCAAAGCTGTCGCCTCTAAGATGATTCCCTCACCTGTGTAGCCGACCTCCTCATGGACAAATGGATCATCCATGTTTCCAATAAAAGCAATGAACGCCGGTGCGTCTTTGACCTTACCGTAGCTTCCAATAATGCCTTTGAAAACGCTCTCTGCCGATTCAGTTACAAGACGTGACCGAGCATGGGGAAATGGAGCGAACTGGTTGCAGACCTTGTCCAAAGCTACCAGGGCCTCTGGTGCTATGGGTAGATTCGGATCGAAATGTCTGCGTGACCTCCGCTTTTCGATTGCCAGGTGCCATCTTGAGTAAGGGATGTCCATATATTTATAATCGTTGTAGGTCAACCCATATGCTCAACACTGGTCTTTGATTGAACAGCGATTCCTTGACCAGTTCTTGAAGAGCGGGTCTCTAATCCTACTCGAAAGGATATACCTTACCCGTTTCCTTTCCCATTGCCTGCAACAATGCTTTACCACCGGAGAAAATGGCAGAAGCCTCTTGGGACGATTTACGCACCATGGTGATCGATTCTGTGGGACACGTGGATGCACAGAGCCCACAGCCAATACATCTATCCCTGTCGATGATGGTGCGATCATTCTCACTTCGGACGGCATTTACCTGGCATCGCTCCACGCAGGTGCCGCAGGTGATACATGTCTCCTGGTCTTTTGTGGCATAGTAGTTTGACCTTACTATGGCTTGCGGATTACCGTATTTCGTGACGTTTGCCAAAGACTTACAACAGCAGCCGCAGCAGTTGCATATGAACGCCTTGTTGCCTGCGCTGTTTGTGGAGCAGTGAATCAGACCATCCTCCTCGGCTTTCGCCAGTATCTTCTTGGCCTCCTCTTTGGAAATTTCCCGGCCGAATCCATTTTCAATGTAGAAGTCGGCTGACGCTCCGAAACTCATGCACGCCTCCAGCAGCTTGTTACATCCCTTTCCCAGCATTCTGGCTTCTTTGCGACAAATGCAGTCGGCGACGGCAAACCTGGTATGCGATTCGATAATCTGTGATACCTTTTCGTAGGGCTGAATCTCGGTGCTTCCCTCTATCTCTGTCTCGATAGGGATAACGCGGAGTCCCCCCATTTTTCGATTTCGCTGTGCAGGTACCATCCCCTCCTCGAAATACTTCTCATAAAGTTTGATGTTTTCCGGGGTGAGGTTATTCAACTGGAACTCCCAAATTCCGACTACCCAGGGGATCAGGGCGTAGTAAAGCTCGTTGTCAGGCGCCTTATAACGCATTATTAGCCCCCTCCTCGACATCTCGTACAAGGGTTCTTCCAATTCAGCCTTGTCTTTCCCTGTCCTCTCTGCGATTGCCGCTACATTTTCTGGCGGGAAGGGTCGCAAGTCCAGCATTATCTCGGCCTCGTTCGGAGCAAAGAGATGCTGTAGTATCTCCAGCTCCACGCCGCTTTTAGTTTTAGGGAATCCCTGGGGAAACATATCCAATCTTTCACGAAGTTTCTCATAAACGCTAGGCATGGCAATCTCCTTTCACCGTAGACAGGGATGAATTCAACCCTGAATTATACTCTTGTCAAAGAAAAATGTACTGCGCCTCTGAGGCATGGAAGGGATAAGTGATATTGTGGGGACGTATACTACTAAGCCTAACTAGTATCATGTCCCTGGAATTTCTAGGGCTATATTCGACAGGAATACCACCGGCTATGATGGGCAAGTAACATTTGTGCGGTTGCTGGCCCAGCAATGCCAGTTGTCATCGCCGAAGTGATTGGAGTTCTTGACCCGCCCTTCTCCGGTAGTGCTGCTCCACTCGATATATGTGTGATTGTCCGCGACCTTGTTGTATAAATCCCAAATGTGGTTATAAGGAACACCTTTGGTATACTGGGTATCGATATAGCCTCCGTTATTTGAATCACCGGGGATTATGTTTGTGTATCTGACAGCGTATGTGCCTGCGGAGATATTGCGGGACCAGTTTATCCCCAGCAGGTCGGTTGGGACAGACGGGCTCTCCCTGAGAATCCACCAGCCCTCGGTTGCGGGGAGGTCGTTTTCGCCATAATACCACAGAAAGTCCTCATACTCGCCTTCTTTCGATATGTTCATCGCCCAGTGGACTCCCTCCGTGATAAACTGTGCGTGCAGCTCTGCGGTGTATGTGGCGTTGCCAATGTTTACCGAATATGACCAGACCCATGAGCCATCGTCCTGCTGCACCGGGGTATGCTGGAAGGATGCACGAAATGCTGCTACAGGTACCGCGAGTTTTGTTACGAGAATTATACCCCATGTTAATACGGTGCCCACCGAATAGTTCCAGTTGGATTGATTGCCTGTGTCGAGACAGATTAAACCGCCCGTCCCACTGTTCTCGAAGTCTTCAAAGGGAATGACAAAAGTCTCTACCGGCGGAATAGTCGGCGCCGCTGATGCGTTGCTGCATCCAACCACGGTTAGAAGCGAAATGACCAGAACGAGCAATAAATGCAGCAGAGTTCTACCTCTCAATATTTTCATAGCTGTCCTCCTTTATACCTTCGCCTGTTGCCTCGATTATGGGATAAGGCAGGTATACCTTAGCGGGCCACGTCGTTAACAGGCATACAGGAGAATACTAGCATATGAACGTAGGGCAGTCAATTGCATGTTAGATGTGTGTTGATGGTCTATGGTTTTGTCATACCCTGATGTTAGGTGCGAATGTCACCCATGAAGGCAATGGTGACATTGCGGGTCACAAATCGTCACAATGTGCAGCAGATTTCTTCCACGTTCGTTATTCTTCTGATGGACTTGACAAAAATAGTTAATATAAATTAAACTATCAACCATGGGTTCATGGTTAACTAAATGTTTAATAATGTGCTCTCCAAAATCGAGAGGCTGACGATGGACAAGTCACAATTGGTTCAGGAAATAGTTGAGTTGGAGCGGCAGGTCGGCCGCATTATAGGACAGCATGCCCAGATTATCTGGATTGATTCAGGACTTACCCTAGTACAGCTCAGGAGTCTGTTCTTAATTGCCAACAAAGGAAGCACCAATTTCAGGAAACTGGCAGAGGCTCTGGGAGTGACACCCTCCAACGTAACAGGCATTGTTGACCGCCTGGTAGAGCAGGGGCTGGTCAGCCGAACACAGAATCCAGAAGACCGCCGCGAGATGATGCTACAGGCAACGGACAAAGGAAAAGCTCTTGTGTCTAACATCAAGGAGACTGGAATCAAGCGCATGACCCAGATTCTGTCTCTTCTAAGTTTAGGAGAGCTTTCTTCCCTCGTTCAGGGGCTTTCGGCATTTATCAGGGCAGCGGACTCCTATAAAGGACAAATCAAAGATGAACATGATTGAAGTTGAAGGGTTGACCAGGCGCTTTGGCGATTTCACGGCTGTAGACCACGTCTCATTTACAGTTGGAAAAGGGACGGTATTTGGATTCCTGGGCCCTAACGGGGCAGGTAAATCAACTGCAATCCGGATGCTCTGTACGTTGCTGCGTCCCAGTGAGGGTAGTGCCCGGGTGGTGGGTTTTGACATAGTCAAGGAGCAAGGCCAGGTCAGACGGCACATTGGTCTAGTCGCCGAAAAGATTATTCTTTATGACCAGCTAACTGCTGAAGAAAATCTCAGTCTTTTCGGCAGGTTGAATAATTTGCCTGAAGAGCAAATCAAACAGGCTATAGACAAGTGGCTTGGCCGCCTTCATATGGAAGCATGGCGTAAACATCGTGTAGGTACGTTCTCAACAGGTATGAAGCAAAGAATTAACGTTGCTCGTGCTCTGCTGCACCACCCTGATGTGCTCTTCCTCGACGAGCCCACTCTTGGTCTGGATCCGCAGACGACGCATGCAATACATGAATTTATTCTGGAGTTGAGGGAGGAGGGCATGACCATTGTGCTGACTACCCACGATATGGTCGAGGCTGAGACCCTGTGCCAGCAGATAGCCATTATTGACCTAGCTAAAATAGTGGCTCTGGACACGACGACAAACTTAAAGAAGCTCTTATCTGTTGATAATACCACTGTGATAGATGTGGAAGTAGCCAACCTCAGTGAACCGATGCTTTCCCAGCTTAAGAGTGTGGAGTCAATTGCTTCGGTCACACAATCGGATACCTACCGCGTCAGAATTCATACACGCAACACCGATAATATTGCCCCAATTCTGAGTGCTCTCAACGCTATGGAAGCAAATGTCCGCGCCATCAACACCGTACTACCGACTATGGAAGATGTCTTTCTCCATGTTACGGGGCGAGAGATAAGGGATAAAATAGTTGCGAGTGTTCCCTCAGTCCGGGCACGCCATTGGCGCGGAGCCTCCAGAGTAAGGTAAGAAAGGATGACTGGTATGTTTGGGAATTTAAAAGGTCTGATTATGCACAGCCTTCGCCTCGGGATAAAAGACCTGTTAGTTTTCGCCCGCGATCGCATGATGCTTATCTCCTTTGTTGTCATGCCCATCTTCATGATGCTGATGGTAGGTTTCATCTTTCCCTCGCAGAACGCTTTGAAGAATGTCTCTTTTGGCGTGGTTAATCTTGATGAGGGATCAATGGGTGGCCAAATAGTATTGGCGTTGCAACAAATGAGCCGGAGCCAGAATGAACGAATGTTTGCCATTACCTATTTGCGCAGCAAGGGGACCGCTGTAGACCAAATCAAATACCAGACGATTAGCGGTGCTCTCATTATCCCCGCTGATTTTTCAGCTACAATCTCAGCGGGTGAACAGGCTTCGGTGATACTTATAACCGACCAGTCCAACCCGCAGATATCAGCCGGCATCACTGGCACAATTAGTGGACTTATGTCGGCCATGGCAAACCAACTGGCCTCCCAGAATGTGGCGGCACTGTTACCAAATGTTCCGAACCCTCAGCAATTGATTGTGCCCTTTACCGTTCAAACGGAAGGCATCGTCGCTGGGAAGCCTAACTACTTTGAGTTTATGGCCCCCGGCATTATGGCAATGACGATTATGATGGCGGCGATGACCGGGTTGGCGGGCTCGGTATCAAGGGAGCGGGAACTGGGCACGCTCGATGGCATCATATCGGCTCCCATCAGCCGGCTATCGATCATACTGGGAAAGAGCTTTGCCCAGGTGGTACGCGGACTTTTACAGGCACTGCTGACATTAATTCTCGCCGTGGTGCTTTTTGGCGTGGTAGTCCACGGCAGCTATGGCCTTCTCGCGCTGCTCCTGTTGCTGACAGTTTTCTCCTTTATTGGCATCGGCATCATGGTATCGGCACTGGCTTCGCAGCAGGAAACTGCTATGACAATTATGATGACCTTGACCTTTCCAATGCTTTTCCTGTCCGGCGCACTCTTCCCCGTCCAGCAAATGCCAGTAGTGATGCAGTGGATTTCAAAAGGACTTCCCCTGACCTACGCTGTTGAAGCTCTGCGGAAGTGTGTTGTACTGGGCACAGGCATATCAGGAATGACGACCCAAATCTGGGTGATGCTTGGCTTCGGTGTGATATTCACGGTGATCTCTATACCCGTTTTTAACAGGGCTATCACCAGATAAAAGAAAGCTAATTATTGAATAGTGCCAGAAATACGGAGGAAAAAGTGATTAATAAAATGCGTTTTTGGTTGATAATCTCGCTAGTAGGAGCTTTGCTTGCCTCGGTTGTGGGCACTACTGCGCCCGTACTAGCCTCGGTAGCTGGGAAACCTAATTTGGAAGTGACAGTGGTGGGGAGCCAGGAGTTTCTAGTCGGGCAAATCGGGACCTTACAGATAATGATTCAGAACATAGGAACTTTTTCCGGAGACATGGAGGACTCAGCTGACCAGGTCATGGCACTGGGCTATCTCCTCACTGCTCCAGGCGTCGCCCTGGTGCCACCGTGCACAACCGCTGTAGGTGTCACTGCCAATTTGACATCCGGGTCATCTTCAATAGAAGTCGTAAGTGGGGCAGCATCCATTGGGACACTGTCCAGAGGCATGTCTACTACGCAACCACTTACCTTCCAGCTCTATACCCACAAAGATGCCCAGCCCGGAACCTATAAGCTTGACCTGAAACTGGAGTACCAATATCTCAGCGATGTTGATTGGCTCAATCCTGGAGGGTCACCGCCCCAGTTTGATTTTCAATGGGGCAGTAGAGTGCAACAAGTGCAGATATCGATAACAGTTGTCGGGACTTATTTCTCAGCATTAGTCACTCAGACGGAGGGAGTCAGAGCCGGGGCGACAGGCATTATTACGGTGGAGATCCAGAATAGTGGAGCCAGTGAAGCATATGACGTTACTGCTGAAATAGCCCCCGGGACTAGTATTTCCCCTACCGGCCCAGCCAGTTTTCTGGGAGATGTTGCTGGGAATAGTTCGGTTACTACCCAGTTAAAGGTGGCGGTCTCAAAAGATGCGATTGCTAAGGATTCTTCTGTCGGCATCCTAATCAAATACAAAGATGACAGGGATGTGCTAAGACAGTCGCTGTTGACTGTAGGTGTAATGGTAGAGGGCAAGTTGAACTTTGAGGTTCAGACTGTCCAGGTTGACGGCAGGCTTACTCCGGGGTCTGAGAGGGTTATCACCATTCCTATTGTGAATGCCGGCGACTACGAGGCAAAAGACGCCGTCGCCAAGATCAATATTGTCAATCCATTTGCCACTGCTCCCTTTTCCACCACTGATGATACCGCCTATGTTGGAACACTCCAACCCGGCGAAAGCGGCTCAGCTATGTTCAAGATAAGCGTTGATGCTGACGCTGTGCCCAAACCCTACGTACTCGAGGTGGAGGTCCAATACTGGGATTCCTTAGGTAATTCCTATACTTCCGATACTGTGAGAGCAACGGTGACGGTCCAACAACCATCAGGGTTGTCCACCACGGCTATCGTTCTTATTTCTCTTGCTGGAGTAGTTGTTGTCGTTGTGCTGTTGAGTGTGATGAGGAGGAGAAGAAAGCGCGCATGACCAGCTGCCATGTTTGGCAGGCTGCACTTTCAGAAGTGCTTCAATCGTTCCCAATAGCTATGGTAACAAAAAACCATTCTGTTATCCTACAGATTACCAAGCTGATCGCTGGTCACAACGTGGAACAAGTAAATCAACTTGCAGTTTATCTCAATGCCTTCCCAAGCCTGGCTGGGAGGTGTGGTTAGCACGGAAGGTTTCGCTAGCCTGTTATCGAAAATCGCCTGTAGGAATACCTCTCGGAGTCTCAGAACAACGGTACCAAAGTTTGTGAAAGAAGATGCAGCTATCTTTGCTCCTAAGAACGAGTAATTCATGTGGTGTTGAAGGATGTCTACGCTAGGATCTGGTGATTTGCGTTCGTAGAGCCTGGCGAAACACTCAGCCTGAATAGAATGAGTTGTGGTTTTCTCATCAACCCTTTGCCAGACTGGGATGCCGCCCATGAGCAATGTCCTGGACAAACTGAACTTAGTCTTTTGCTTTGTAGTCTCTGCCTCCACGGAGGTTTCTATCCTCCCCACAAGAATCAAGAAGATATTGTTTTCTGCTATCCTTTTCTCGCGACCAGCACTGTCTCGGAATAGAACTCCTTTCTCTTTGAACTCTAGGGTTTGTGCCTTAAAGGTTTGTGGAAAATGACGAAGTTCAGAATCCTTACACGCAATTGCAACAAGACCTAGGTCTCGCAGATTACGAATTATGGATTCTGCTATTTGTATGCTGTCGTAGTGAGCAATGATTTGAGGCAACTCACCGGCCAGAAGAAGGCGTGTTTGGGAATGACTCTTGTTGATGAGAGTTGCCACATTTCTTACGAGGTTTGTATCGAGGTTGGCCGGAGAAGCTACTGCAATATGTATTACCTCACGGTCAGTCATAATCATTTCCAATATAGGTTGGTAGCTTCTCGCGATAACGTACACTCTTATTATATACCTTTGGTGAGCAGCAATTCATCGCACTGTTAACTCGGCTGTCTCTGGCCACCAAGGCTACGAGAAATACTCTTAGCACTTAAAAGAGACTGGGAAAACCGCACATTTCGTCAAATTGTGTGGTCAACTATGGCATCAATGAGACAGATAGTGCTAGACGACAGGTCGTCGGGGTGGCCTAGGCAGTAGCCTGGCATAACGGATCTCTGCGTTGGCCTCACTCAACTGCACCTCAAGTAAATCTCGCATTGAAATCATGCCCACCACTTTCTGTTGGTCTATGATAGGAAGATGCCTGATTCTCTTCTGCTTCATAACGCTGATGGCGTAGTCCAAATCGTCCTCAGGAGCGCCTATAGCCACTCTCTCGGTCATCACGTCTTCAATTTTGATGCTGGTCAGGGCGCCAATACGCGCAAAGCACTTTCTTATGATGTCTCTTTCAGTAATAATCCCCACAAGCTCGCCCTTCTCATTACAGACCGGGATTGAACCACGGTCGTAATCGACTAGTTTCTGAATAGCTGCGGCAACGGTTTCGTTTGGCCCAATAGTAATCACTGAGCGACCCTTGATTTTCAACATATCCCTTATCTTCATGTCATACCTCCTGTTCAACTGTCGAAAGTTATGAATTCTCTAATCTCAATGAGAATAATCAATAATGTGCCACGATGTCCGTAAACTGTCAACCCACTTAGTAATAAAAAACAAATTGTATCTAACCTTCTTATGTGTGGCGAATTTAAAAACGGTCTTTACACCGTGAAGCTTTTAAAGATATGATGGAGATAAAGAACTATTACATTCATATGATTGGAGGAGAAAGAATTGAGTAAAGCAGAGAAAGCAAAAAAGCAATTTGAAAAAGGTTTTTCTTGTGCTCCCGCAGTATTATCAACATATAGCGAACAGCTTGGTTTGGAAGAAGCACTGGCTTTGAAGGTTGCCTGCGGTTTTGGCGGTGGAATAGGACGTACAGGCAGAACCTGCGGAGCTGTAACCGGAGCAGTAATGGTGATTGGTTTGAAGCATGGTCAGGCGGATGTAGCCGATGAAGAGTCTCGGCAAAAAACCCACAAGTTAGTAAAGCAGTTTATTGATAAGTTCACAGCACTTCATGGCTCTATTGAATGTAGGGAGTTGATCGGTTATGACTTAAGTGATTCTGCTGAATCTAAGTTAGCGAGA
>JBEKTM010000045.1:0-11816 GCA_049516035.1 Dehalococcoidia bacterium | reverse complement strand
TTTACTCTGCTCAGAAATATCAAACGTGATCAGACAAGCATCTTCCTTATTACCCACCTTGGGAGTGACGCCGAAGCAGCCTCAAGGGTTGGACTCATACATAAGGGCAAAATAATTGCCGAAGGAACTCCAGCAACGCTGCGTACACAATACGCTCCTGAAGAAACTATTACCATTGAAACGCCAACTCAAAGCAGTAATTGTGAAGCGATTCTCAAACCTTTTAGTGACGGGCAAAAGGTTGCTCAGTTGCAAAACGGCTATCGCATTTATGCCCGCGATGGCGGTCGAGTTCTACCGGAGGTTGTCAAGGCGCTCAACCAGGCAGGCATTACAGTGAACCGAACTGAGGTGGCAAAGCCTACGCTAGAGGATGTATTTTTTAAGTTGACAGAACAGCCCATGCAGGAGGTCCAAATCCAATGAGACAGGTATTCGGCACCTTTACTAAGACCATTAAATGCTTCCTAAGAATCCGCGCCATTGCCATCTTCACAGTCCTCTTACCCATATTTCTTCTACTCATCACCGGTGCCACATTTAACACGAGCATACCTGCAGCCGATCTGCCGGTAGCCAAGGGTGTGCTCACAATGGCCATGGTTGCATTTTCTTTTATGATGGCTGGGATACTCAATCTTGCAGGCTCCATTTCACGGGACCGCGAGACAGGCCTCCTTACAAAACTTAAGTCCATGCCAATCAATCCTTGGCGCGATTTCTTGGGTCGTCTGATGGGCGCGGCCCTTCTCTCTCTTGTAGCAGCAGTTATAATCATTGCAGTTGGATTGGCCTTTGGTGCGCGCTTTAGCGGCACTATCGCAAACTACATAGAAGTAGTTGGTTTTCTATTGCTGGCAGTTATATCGGCAGCAGGTATAGGGCTTATCATTGGGTCTCTAACAAAACTGGTCATGTCAACGTTTCTCACTGGATTAGCAGTATCCTTGGTCACCGCCTTTATCTCGGGTATTTTCATCAGTTATGGTGCTTTACCGACATTTTTGCGCGCGTTTGCGCGTTTTTACCCGATATCATCGGCCACTTCTTCGTCCGTCTATCTATTGCTAGGCGAGGGGGCGGCAGGATATAACCCGTTGATGGTAGGCCAAGTCATAGCGACTCTGTTGATTTCGATTGGATTTCTAGTTGTGGGGGTCTTTGTCTATACAAGACAAGGGTGGGAAAGAGATTAGAGGGCTTTCAAAGGTTAATGTAGGTCTGGGACAAACTGCTTTTTCCTCAAACGATAGTCCGGATTGTTCAGCTCGGGCAATAATTGCCTGTTTTGTTACCTAGCGACTATACCATACTAGGCTCCATGTGGCCAGACGAGTAAAAACAGGCCGACGACTAAACCTTAACCGATTCCTTTTTTCGCTGCTTTTTTAGAAGACCTTTATGATAAGGGCAAACTTTTCGACAGATATTGCACGAAAGAACCAAGCCGCCACCATCGGTGCAAGAATTGGAACGCTCTCTGCATAGCTTTTGGTTAATGGTTATCCCGTCAAGGGCATGCTGTGGACATGAATCTATACACAATGTGCATCCAGCAATACAGCCTTCATAAGATGCAATCGGATCGGGTTCTAAATCAATGGACACGAGAACAGCTCCAAGCCAGATCATATTCCCGAATTTTTCGTTTATGAGAAGAGTATTTTCCCCAAATACCCCTAGCCCGGCGAGGAAACCTGCGTGTTTTAGCGATAGAATCCCTCTGCCATGATTTCGGCCGGCATCCCAATATTCATATGGCTCAGCAGAGGGAATCGGAATTGACACAATACCCTCCGTTTCTAACTCACTGCATACATGAAATGAAGTCCAGTCCACTTTATCGACCATTCTGTTTCTCACTAAGGTATAAGGTGCATTGGTTTTAGCCTGAAGGGTGCTTAAGGGAAAATGAGATGCAAAGACAACTACTGATCTACAATCAGGATAGATATCACACGGGTGGAAGCCTTTCGGAGCATCCACAAACCGAGCCACTGGAGCGACACCACAGATATCTGCTCCGTATTGAATTATCTTCTTCTTAATTGTTTTGGAACTGAGCATGAGTCCTTGCCCTGCCACCAACAATCATACCACACGTTAAGTTACAGTTACCCATAATGCTTCCAATGCGGGCTACCAGCTAAATCATCAGAATTTGCTAACGAACTTTTCACCACCACAAAAAACCAACAGTGACCTAGCGGCGCAAATCGAAGCTAAATCGCCTACAAGTCAATAGTCAGAAATACTAATCTGTGATATAATAGTTAATTACTCACAACTATCCAAGGGAGATAGTCAGCGAATATGGATGGTATTGACCCAAAGTCAGCACGTTATGCAATAAGTAATATAGATGACGGGTATATCTTTGAAAATTTCGCTAAGGATTTCTTATCTAAGTTCCTAGGATATCAATTCGTACCAGTAGGCGGGCTACATGACAAAGGAATTGATGGATTTGAACATACATTTCATAGAAGTGATACTAACAAGGTTATTTATCAGTTATCCATACAAAAGACTTATCAGCAAAAAATTTCGGACAGTTTAGACAAATTAAAGCGTAACAAAACTCGATATGACCAATTTGTATTTGTAACTAACCAAACTATAGCCAATATTGACTTATATAAGGATAAGTTGATTGCAAAGTATGGAAAAGCAATCACTATTTTTGATTTGGAATGGTTCGTTGTACATATAAATGATTCAGAAGACACTGTAAGGTCTTATCAAATATTTATTGAGAGTTATTTTCATCAATTTAATCGTCCAGGACAATCCTTCCAAATAGCTAATTTAGTTGATGACCCCAGACTATATACATACCTTAGACAAAAGGTTGACGAACTACATGACCAACTTAAATTAGACCAAATTTTAGTTGACACTTTGATAATGTATTCTCTAGAAGATACGGACCCAGAAAAGGGAATTTATCTAAGTAAAGAACAAATAGTTGAGCGCATTAAAACTCTGGTAAAATTCGACCCTCATCAAATAGATGGCCTAATTAATAAACGACTTACCGCTTTATCCAAAAAACCAAGAAGAATTAATTACTATAAACCTGCGGATGGTTATTGCCTACAGTACTATGAAAGAATTCATATTCAAAACGATAATTTAACTGACGCAGCCATATTCGCTGAATATCAATCAGATACAAGAAATCTTATAGATAAAATTGTTACCCCTGAACTTAGTGGCACTGTTGACTTTCAAGGACTTGTCAATGACTTGTTAAATACACTTTACTATAAACAAGGTGTAGAGTTTTCCGATTTTGTCTTGCATGGCTCTAGCTCCAAAGCATTCGAACGTAACCTTCCAGACCTTATTTCCGAACTAGTTGATAGTCACAAATTAGCACACAGATTGACTGAAGTAAAGCAATGCTTGCTTACTATAATTCGTGCCATTGTATACGATGGGACACCAAGTCAAAAGTCCTTCTTAAGAAGACTTTCACTAACGTACTCTATTCTTTTCCTTCTTCAGTGCGACCCTAAATTATGTACTTACTTTTCCGCTCTCGCTAGTAAATCCAACATATATGTATGTACATCAATTATCATTCCGGCTCTATCAGAGAGATTCCTTAGTCCTCAGAATCGCAGATATACAAACTTGCTGAGTAATGCACAAAAAGCTGGTGTAAAACTATATATTAATGAGCCTATTCTTCGTGAGTTAGTAGCTCATTTTAGAATGATAAGACAAATATACGAAGAAACCTATGAGGGCAGTGATAATATTTACTGTACCGAAGCTGCAATGCAAACAATACCTGATATCATGATAAGGGCTTATTATTATGCACTTAATGAAAACAAAGTTAATAATTTTAGACACTTTATCTCTAATTTCGTATCACCGACAATGAATAGGCTTAGTGAAGACCTCATATCTTGGTTATCTCATGAGTTTGGCATTAAATATGAGCCAAATTCTAATTTAGGAATACACTTAGATAATAACGAAATAAATCTAATTGCCTCTAAATTAGCTGCATATAAAGGTAAAGTAAAGTCTAAAACCGATGCAGAAGTAATAGTAACAATCTTTGCTATAAGGGGAAGAAATAATGAAATTGCCACTTCCGGTATTTTTGGATATAAAACTTGGTGGCTCACTAGTGATGTCACTACTCAAATGGTAGCAGCTGAAGTAGCCACAAGTAAATACTCTGTTAGTTGCTATATGAGACCAGATTTCCTTTACAACTATGTATCCCTTGCACCGACTCAAGGACAAATTGACGATGCTTTTACTACTTTCTTCCCTACCTTGCTTGGAGTAAATCTTTCAACTCTTCTTCCTGACCATGTTTCCACTGCTATTCATAAATATGTTAAAGAACATGAGAATGAAAGCGAATCACGCAAATTAGCAGTAATCAATGAATTAATCGATGACTTAAAACAGAACCCGCAGCATCAGAATGTAGCATACGTTAAAAGCAAAACAACAGATTTGGGCCGTTATTACAAAGGGAAATAACGTTTCTGCTTTCTGCTAACATTTTTGCTAACGAACTTTTCGCCACCGTAAAAAACCAATAGTTACTTAGCAGGATAAATCACAGCTAACCAGCCTCTTTTTGTGTAAAGCAAGGAGCTCTAGATTTTTCGGTAGAAGGGGCATAATGTTAAAATTAGTATATGCCAGCAAATCTGCCGCCACAGTATTTTGAGGCTGAGAAGAGATACAGGTCAGCCAGGGAGCCAGAGGAAAAAATTGCGGCTCTGGAAGAGATGCTGGCCATTATGCCCCACCATAAAGGCACCGATAAGCTCCATGCCGCGCTAAGACAAAAGATTGCCAAGTTTTCCCAAGAGGCAGAAAGAAAGTTCGCCACAGCCCGAAGAGCTGGCTTCTATATTAATCGTGAGGGTGCCGGACAGGTAATGTTAGTTGGGCCAGCCAATACCGGAAAATCCCAGCTGCTGGCGGCGGTAACCGAAGCCATCCCTGGGATAGCCGAATATCCTTTCACGACCAAGACCCCGATGCCGGGCATGATGAAGTTCGAAGATATCCAGATACAACTGGTGGATACGCCACCCATCGGGTACAAAGAAGTGAGAGTACTACTATCAAATGTCCTGAGAAGCGCTGACCTCATCTCTATTGTAATAGACTTATCCCTGGAGCCCATAAGCCAGGTAGAGGCAGCTCTGCAAGGGCTAAGAGAAGCCAGAATAGAGCCCTTAACAGATGATGGCGCACAAGTGACTCCGGGAAGTTATCCCAAGAAGATGTTAATCATAGGAAACAAGAATGATATGGCAGGTTCCAACGAGAATTGGGAGCGCTTGCGTTCGCAATATGCCAAGCTGTTTCCACTGGTCTCCATTTCAGCCAGGGAAGGTCGCGGCCTGGAGGAGTTCAAAAGAGCAATTTACCAAGCCTTGAATATAATCCGGGTTTATACCAAGACCCCCGGCAGCAAGGCTGACCTGACTGACCCTATGGTACTGGAGAAGGGCAGCACACTGGAAGAAGCCGCCGAGGCCCTCCATAAGGACTTCTATCAGAATTTGAAGTACGCCGTCGTTTGGGGCTCAGGTAAGTATGACGGGCAGAGAGTCAGCAAGGGACATGTCCTTCAAGACGGCGACATAGTCGAGTTTCATATCTAAACAAACCCAAAAGGTGACAGGAACCCATGAGCGGAGTGAGAAGATTGCTGTCTTTTATATGGTCTGACTTAAACCTTACGCCAGAACCTGTTTCGGGACTTTCCTGAGGACAGCTTCGGCTTCCTTGACGATATTCTGCACTAAATCGTTAACCTTGGGCATATCCTTAATACGCTGAGCCGCTTCACCAGCCGCCATCATCGCCTTTTCTTTGTTCCCTTCATAGACAGCTTTGATGGATTCGATTTCAAAATTAGTCAACATATCAGCCGTGGAGTAATCCTCTGGGATTCCCAGAAAAACACCGGGTGACTTCTGGAGGGTGTTTTTGGCATGTTCGCTGCTGCGCGGCGTTTTCAGCCAGCGAGCCGGCCCGACGAAGCCGCGGGCTACGAGTGTACACCTATCTTCAGCAACTACAACACCTTCCTTCCATATCTGAGGGAAATCGCTTTCCTGCGTTGCCAGAAAGCGCGTCCCTATCTGGGCTCCATCGGCCCCTAAAATCAGTGCTGCTGCCAGTGTCCGGCCATCGCAAAAGCCACCGGCGCCGGCGACCAAGGTATTATCGTCTGAGACTGCATCTACAACAGCCGGGAGTAGAACCATTGAGTGAACAGGTTCCCAGGAGATATGGAAACCTCCCTCATGACCAGAAGCTACTATCACGTCAACGCCGGCTTTCTTGCAGCGCAGAGCAGCCCGCACCGAGGGCACAACGTGAATCCAGGTGAATCCAGCACCTTTTATTTTTTCTGTCCAGCCCACAGGGTCGCCAGCGGACGTAAAGATTACCTTGAAGTGGTCTTTCATATCTCGGTTCTCCTGACGGACCCTGATAGCCGTATCAATTAGCACGCGCGAATATTGGATAACTTCGGCTGAGACCATGACATTGATGCCGAAAATGCCGCCTTTATCTTTGACCAGCCTGTTTGTGCGCTTCAGCACTTTTTCCAGGACCGTAGCCATATCATCCTCAACTCTAGCCTCGCCGGTTTCCACAAAGGCTTTGTAGATCCAGGGTTGTCTCTCTTTTTCAAAAAGGCCGCTTGTGGAAAGCAATCCCAGGACGCCGGCGCTGGCTGTAGCAACACAAAGGTTGTTGTTGCTGAAGGGACCCATCCCGGCCTGTATAATAGGATATTTGATTCCCAGATGGTCACATAATCTTGATTTGATCACAGCATCACCTCTTTATATTTTAATCTCAACATTATATATACGACGTTACTGTGGGTCAACACAATGGTTGTGTCAATCAGGAGAGAAACCCAGATGGTGGATTCATGGCAGGCTATTGACTTTCTAGCACTTCACCTCTAGAATCGTAATAGAAGCTGTAGCTTCAAATTTAACAAGGAGGTACAGGACTATCATGAAAGTAAGTGGTTTGGCGATGGGGATAGTAGCGATTGTTGTCGGAATATTGGTTCTGGCTGTCCCCCACTTGCTGCAGTGGATCCTGGGCATCGGCCTTATCGTGGTTGGTTTGCTAGCCATCCTGAGAAAATAATGTTACTCATATAGCCATTGCTGGACCTGACCCATTTACTTCCGATAGTTGCAATTTTTTCAGCGCCTTATTATACTTAAACCAGTGGTTATCAGTGTAGGTTACCGCGTCTCTGTGAAAGCTCTTCAGGGCCTATTCGCGAACGTTGGATGACCGAGACTCGAGCCAAGTATTAAAAGAAAGGAGGTCATCCAATGGGATTTGCGGACAAAACGCTACAATGTGCTGACTGTGGCGCCAAATTCACCTTTACCGCTCAGGAACAAGAGTTCTATGCGGGTAGAGGATATACTAACGAGCCCAAGCGTTGCCCTGCTTGCCGTGAGGCAAAGAGAGCCCAGTACAATGACGCCAGAGGTCCCAGGGCTAGCCGCCAGATGCATGCTGCGGTATGCGCTACGTGTGGCAAAGAATGTGAAGTGCCCTTCGAACCTCGAGAGGGCAAGCCAGTATATTGTAGTGACTGCTACAGCAAGAATAAATTGGGCGGCAGTCAGCAATAATTTAATGTAGCTGAATTCAAAGGGGGCTGGAACCAAACCCAGCCCCCGAAGGTTTAGAAGCAGAAGAATTCAGTATGCTTTAAAAAGTCTGGCTGCACGAAGAGTAAGACAAGAAAATTTGAAAGGGGGGTCAATATTGTGAATATATATGTAGGCAATTTAGCTCGCGAGGTTACCGAAGACGAATTACGCAAGGCATTTGAGGCTTTTGGGCAAGTCACAACGATAAACATCATCAAGGACAGATACAGCGGCGAATCTAGAGGTTTTGCGTTTGTTGAGATGGCAACGAAAACCGAGGCCCAGGCTGCCATCACCGGGCTTAATGGGACATCGCTGAAAGAGCGGACTCTTAGTGTTAGTGAGGCCCGCCCCCGCACCGAAGGTGGCAGAGGTGGTGGGTATGGTGGTAGAGGTGGTGGGTATGGTGGAGGAGGTGGTGGGTATGGTGGAGGAGGTAGAGGAGGTGGTGGGTATGGTGGAGGAGGTAGAGGGCGCAGATAATTAAGATACTAGTATCTTAACGAATTGAGACCTTCATAATAGTGACTTGAAGTTCCAGGCTGAGGGAGGGAAGTTTGTTTTTCCCTTACATCTCAGAAGTGAGTTTTTGTGTCACTTTATGAAGGTCATCCGTTTCTTGATACTCTCAATAACATGGTTTTTTGAACTTTTTCGCGTGCTCCAGCTCCTGCGCCAAGATATCTCTATTAGCGCTAATGGCATTTACCACTCTTTCTTCAGAGGAATACCTACCATATATGTAGAGAACGTCTCCATCTTAGCTTTGAATGGTATAATTGGCCAGCAGGATATTGATTTAAGAAAGCAATAATAAACTGTAGCAACGTACAGAAAAGGAGACACACCTTGGACTGGAAAGAACTGCTCGGATTCGTCGCTGGAGCTTTGACCACAGTGGGATTTGTCCCACAAGTATGGCGTCTGTTCAAGCTCAAGAGTGCGCATGAGATAAGCCTGCCATTCACCATCTTTTTCCTTTTGGGTATAGCTTTTTGGCTGTCCTACGGGATTTCATTGGGTCTACCATCAGTAGTTATATGGAATGCCATAACGTTTGTTTTAGGATGTGCCATGTTATATGCGAAGCTAAGGTATGGCAAATAGTTCCAGTAAGTACCCGATTTCCAGATAAATATTTGATGAAAAAGGGTGATTGCACTTAGAAAGGAGGCTCTATTATGAAGATAGCTGTCATCGGTGCGGGAGCTGTTGGGACTGTAATCGGCAGTCTCCTATCCAAAGTCGGCGAAAATGTCACTCTAATAGGTCGGAAAGCTCATGTTGATGCCATAAACCGGAACGGCTTAATCCTTGATGGGGAATCCGGGAAAATGGTAATTCGGGTCAAAGCTGTAGAAAATCTTGATTTCAAACCGGATTTAGCCTTGCTAGCTGTGAAGACCCAGGACGTTGAATCTTCAGTCAGGAAAGCACAGCCATTTCTATCTGGCGCCCTAGTAGTTACTGCGCAAAACGGGGTTCAGAGCGATGACATCGTAGCTCGGGTTTTAGGAAAAGAAAATATCATCAGCAGCGTTGTTATATATAATTGTGAATTCCTTGAACCAGGTAGGGCATTATACTCTAAACTATTAAGCAAAACAGCCCTTCTGATAGGAGAGCCATTTGGCAACAGAGGCAACCGATTACAAAGTCTTTTAACGTTGTTCAATAAAGCATTACCAACGGATATAAGTGAGGACATCCGTGGAGCGCACTGGACCAAGCTTCTCTGGAATCTGCTTACTGCTGTCCCGGCAGTGACCGGCTTATCATATCAAGAAGGTAATCATTACTCCCAAATTAGAGAATTAAACATCACGCTCATGAAGGAAGGTTTGGAGGTCATCAGACTAGCTGGAATCAAAACAGCGCCTGTACCTGGCTTTTCGCTTTCCTTGATAGAAACACTGGCTAAAATGCCGTTGCCAGAGGCCTCATCTATGATGAAGAATATCATCGAATCCGGAGGTGAGCAACACACTCTAGGTTCTATCTTGCAGAGTATAAAGAGAGGGAAAAACACGGAAGTTGATTATATGAATGGTGAAATCGTGAACCTGGGAAAGAAAAAGGGTATTCCAACCCCGATAAATTTTTTGATGGTTGAACTGGTTCATCAAGTAGAGACTACCGAGAAATTCCTGAGTGTAGATGAACTTACTCAAAGATTGAGTTACAACATTACACTTAAAAATTTATACAAGTAATTTAATTACCAGCTATGAAACCGAAATAATAGTTATTACTTCGTCGTTGCCAGAAGTTAATTCTGATGATGCAGCTATTTGTGATTAAGCTCACCTCCATACGCTAGTTGGAGACGCAGTTGTTGAGAATTCTCGTCCTGGACGCCATGGGAGTAATATACTCTGTTGCAAATGACGACAGAGATTTGCTTTGTCCATTTGTAGAGGAGAAGGGCGGGACTAAGGACGTATCCAAGATTGAAGTGCTCTATGATTCAACCAGTCTCGGAAATATGTCATCTGCCGAGTTCTGGGAAGCGGTGGGGCTCGACCCCGGACTCGAAGATGAATACCTTCAACGGTACGAACTGACTGAGGGCCTCATCGATTTCCTGGAAGCTGTCAACTTGCAGGGTTATGAGGTGTGGTGCTTATCGAATGATATATCGGAGTGGTCGAAGAAACTGCGGGCTCGCTTCGGATTGGACAACTATATCCACGGCTTTGTCATAAGCGGCGACGTTGGCGTCAGAAAACCAGAGCAGGCTATTTTTGACCACCTCATTGGTCGATTGACAGTAACTTGATGTAGCGGCGGCGTTGGGATTTAGTACGATTCTCTTCGTACCAGCCGGTCACGATTTGACCGCTGAGAAGCACATCGTGGCAACAAGTTTTGCTGATGTCTTGCGCTGGCTGTGCAGCAGGTAACGTGACTGCCGCACGAATACGGGCATTATCTATGCCCGAGATTGCTTCTTCTTCCGCTCTGCTCAGCGGTCCAGCTCTCTGGCAAAGAGGTTTGCACTGATTCTCCCTGTTTTACTCAGTATAGGGTAACTATCTCAGGCATGATTTCAATGAAAAAATCTCTTTTTGCCTCCAACTGCGACCAGGGGAGCTATCGCTATCCAGAGTGTAATATTTATCAGCATGGCCGTAACGTAGTCAATATCCACGCTGATGCTCAGCCTCGTAGCGATGACATCCCAGAGAAGCATGAGGAATAACGAACTCAAGAAGAAACCGGGTATTGCCCCCAATATTCTAAAGTAACCCATTTTAGCCCTCCTTTATTTTATTCTCGTAGCACAGACTCGATTTCTTGATAAGCCCGGGAAAGAATCTGGCGAATCTGCTCTGCTTTATCGGCATCCAGCTTGCGAAAGCTGCTATCGAGCAACTCTTCGAGCTCATGGTACTCCTTCATTATCATGGCCATCCTGCCAATATTCTTGAAACTCCACTTATGTTTCATCTGCCTTCTTACACCGTCGGCAATATCACTCTGATTTGCCAAGAACTTAAGACCATCTTCCGTAATCGAGTAGACTTTTTTGCCTTCCTGCTCAGTGAAACTGGCATATCCCATTTCTTGCAGCATTTGGAGGGTAGGGTAGATAACTCCGGGGCTCGGCTTGTAAAAACCGTAGGACTGCTCCTCAAGCTCCCTGATGATGTCATAACCGTGTCTGGGCTTATCTTTCAACAGGTCTAATACTACGTATTTGAGGTCACCTTTGTGGAAGGCAGTCCATCTCCGTGAACTCCGAAAAAATCGTTCTTCGTGAAACATCCGGCCTCTAAACATTTAAACCTCCTTTTCGCCCATTAATTAAGGTAACTCTCCCATCACAGCACGTAAGGGGGAATATGTATAATAACAATCACGATGCGAACACGCTATTTCCGCTTGAACTCAGGCTTGAAACTATCAAGAGTCTCGATAACTTTGAATACAAATTGCTCAAGTGTTTCTATAACGGGCGTTCCATCTTGGAAAATTATCTCAAAAGAGAAAATGTCCTTCACGTTCACGGATTGGTTGGCAAGAAGGGCTTCTGTGCTATCTACCTCAGAGCCGACAACAATAGGGCTATCCACAACGGTAATTCGTCGGTGTTTGTCGGGATTGGAGATATCTCTAAGC
>JBEKTM010000044.1:0-10701 GCA_049516035.1 Dehalococcoidia bacterium | reverse complement strand
TGGTGAGTGAGTATCCTAATCTGGCTGAGGCTTTTGCCTTAAATCTCAGAATGAGAAGGTTCAGGATTTTCCCGGTGTGGGGAGCTGCTGAAGCTTATCCCCCGGAAAATGCTGATTTGGCAGTGCTCTGGGGAAGGAGTAGAGCGCATATAGCAACTCAAGGCTTGATTCCCCTCGAAAAGTTACTCTCTGTTACTGCCTTTCTAATAGCCAATCGGGAAAGCCTGGAGGACAAGGATTTAAGCCAGATATTGATGTGTTTTGACTCCCAGCTTAGCACTGACCTGCCCGCCTGCTCGCCGTACGACTTCGGCAGGCGAGCCGAGGCTTGGCAGGCGGGGCCACAGGCATCAATAGAAAATGAGCTTAATATCTGTAAGGACCTAAAGATTACTCGTCCCTCGTGGCCGGCCAAGGAAATCAACTTGGCGTTGCCTGATGGACACCAGCAAGCACCTGCTGCGCAGTTTTTGAAGCAAGCCGGGCTGGCACTTCAGGGCTATTCTGAAGAAGAAGTGAGCCGCCGACCCTCCGCTGATTTAGACTGGCTGGGCATTAAGGTAATCAGGCCCCAAGATATGCCTCTGCAAGTGGCTAACAGCAATTTCGACTTAGCCATAACCGGTGAGGATTGGCTGCGGGAACACCTCTATCGCTTTCCCTCAAGCCCGGTGAAGAAATTGTTTGCTCTCGGCTTTGGCACTGTAAAAATCGTCGTTGCCGTGAGCCAGGAAATACCTGTGAATAACATTGATGAATTGAGGTCGCTCGTTCAGAGCGACCCCGATTATATCGGGGTTCCTCTGAAAGTAGCCTCGGAATACGTAAATATTGCCGACAAGTATCTTCGGGACAATCACATTAACCCCTACAAGCTAATTCCAACCTGGGGGGCGAGCGAGGCTTTTTTACCCGAGGACGCCGATATGCTTATCGATAATGCCCAGACAGGGAAGACCCTCGAGCAGCAAAAATTAAAGATTATTGATGTGCTCTTCCAATCCTCGGCCTGTCTAATTGCCAACAAAGATAATCTGGCATCTTCCCATAAAAGAGAGAAAATCAAGTTCCTGACACAGAAATTGCGAGCGGGGCTAAGGTAGATTAAACATTAAAATGCAAAAGGCAAAAATACAGGGCAAAAATAAAAAAGTTTTGCATTTCGACTTGTCATTTTGGTTTTAGTTGATATGAAAAGAGTCAAAGGATTTAATAAAGCAAGACAATTACTGCCCAGGGAGAATTTCTGGGAATCTTTCACTACGCCACCAAGACTGACAGCACAAATAAAGCAAGTCTTTGGCGAAGAGCTTTCAGTTCCAGAAGTGGTCGACCGTATCATCGGCGAAGTTCGGGATAAAGGTGATAAGGCTCTCGTTGATTACACCAAAAAACTGGATGGAGTGCGGCTGGATTCCCTGGAAGTAAATAGACGGGAAGTTGTTGCCGCTTACGATATAACAGACAAGAAACTTGTCTCGGCCCTCGAATTCGCAGCCAGAAGGATACGGGACTTCCATGTTGCCTGTGGACACAAAGTTGGACTAATCCCCGTTGACAAGCACTTAAGCCAACAGATTCGTCCCTTAGACAGAGTGGGACTGTATGTTCCTGGCGGCAGTGCTGCCTACCCATCCACGGTGTTGATGATGGCTATACCAGCCAAAGTGGCCGGTGTTGGGGAAATCATTATGGTTTCCCCGCCCGGTAAGGATGGCAAGATTCCTGCCTCCACGTTGGTCGCCGCTTATATTGCTAAGGTCAACCGCATTTTCAAGCTTGGCGGTGCCCAGGCTATTGCGGCATTAGCTTTTGGTACTGAATCAATACCCAGAGTGGATAAAATTTGTGGTCCCGGGAACATTTTTGTGACCCTGGCTAAGAAAATGGTTTATGGTGCAGTGGACATCGACGGGCTTGAAGGTCCCAGCGAGGTAGTAATTGTCGCTGACGGGAAAGCCGACCCCGCCCTTTGTGCTGCCGACCTCCTGGCCCAGGCCGAACATGACTCCCTGGCTTCAGTAATTTTAATCACCAGTTCGTCTGACCTTGCTGACCAAGTAGACAGGGAAATTGAGATACAACTGGGAAAACTAAAGCGGCGCTCTACCGCCAAGATGGCTATTGATAGGGGAATGCTTGTGCTTGTCGACGACATGGCCCAAGTAGTGGAGTTGGTCAATCTCTTCGCTCCGGAGCACCTCTCCATTATGGCATCCAACGCTTCGGCTTTAGTCCCCAAAATTCGCAATGCCGGCTGTATTTTTGTAGGCGAGAATTCGCCTGTGGTTCTCGGCGATTATGTGGCCGGTCCCAGCCATGTCTTGCCCACCGGAGGCAGTGCTCGTTTCGGTTCTCCTCTGGGTGTTGCGGACTTCCTCAAGGTTAGCAACATCGTCGCCTTGGATAAGCCCGCCATGCGAGAGCTGAGTCAAGCTGCTGTAGTAATAGCTAAAGCTGAGGGGCTCGATGCCCACGCCCAAGCTGTAGCCCTCCGTGTCATTGCGACTCTGAGTAAAACGAAGGGGAAGCAATCTCGAAGATCTCCCTCTTCCTTGAGGGGAGGGGGTGAAGGTAAAAAATCGAAATGGACATAAAAAAACTTATCAGGCCTGAGCTCGTGACCATGAAGAGTTACGTCCCAATCGAGCCTACGGAAGTTTTGAGCCAGCGGGCCGAACTGCCTTCGAGTAAAGTAATGAAGCTCGACGGTAATGAGAATCCTTATGGCTGCTCCCCCAAGGTCTATCAAGCTCTCGCCACTTATCCCTATTATCATAGTTACCCCGACCCGGAGCAGAGGGAGTTGAGGAAGGCTTTAGAAGAATATACCGGCTTGGGACGGCAGCACATCCTTTGTGGCATGGGCAGCGATGAACTTATTGACCTTATCCTCAGGCTTTTCCTCAAGCCTGGAGATGGGGTTATCAATTGTCCACCGACATTTGGCATGTATCCCTTTAGCACCGATGTTTGTGGAGGTCGGGTAGTCGATGTGCCCCGGACCGCAGGCTTTTCCCTTGATATGGCCGGTATAAAGAAGGCCTTGACCAGGAGAACAAAGGTCATCTTTGTTGCCTCGCCCAATAATCCCACTGGCAATATCACCACTGAGAAGGAAATTGTGGAGCTTATTGATACGGGGAAAATTATTGTCGTGGACGAAGCCTATTTTGAATTCAGTAATGTGACCGTGGCCAACCTGGTGCCCTCTTATCTTAACCTGATAGTCTTACGCACCTTCAGCAAATGGGCTGGGCTGGCTGGCTTAAGGCTAGGCTACGGCTTTTTCCCCGTAGAAATTGCTGATTATCTGATGAAGATTAAGCAACCCTATAACGCTAATGCTGCAGCCCAGGCTGCGGTGCTCGCTTCCCTGGCCGATATAGAGTATCTTCGTGCTAATGTCGCCAGAATAGTTAAGGAACGGGGGCGGTTATTTGGCAAACTAAAGGAACTGGATTGGCTAAAGCCTTACCCTTCCAGTGGAAACTTTATCCTCTGTTCTCTGCCTGAAGGAAAGGCCAAAGAAATCTGGCAACAACTGCGGAAGAAAGGCATCTTTGTTCGCTATTTTGATACCCCTGGACTAAAAGATTGCTTGCGAATCAGCGTAGGCAGACCTGAGGATACCGATGCCTTAATTGAGGCACTTAGAACCCTACCTGTCATTGCGAGCGGAGCGAAGCAATCTCGTGATGAAGGGAAGGCGAAACAATCCCAACCATTTTCCTCTCCCTCGAAGGGAGAGGATTAAGGTGAGGGTGATAGGGTGAGGGTGCAATAAAATGTTGGAGGTTAAACATGGCTGAAAGAAAAGCAAAAGTAGTTCGTGAGACTGCCGAGACGACCGTCAGGGTGGAGCTCAACATTGACGGCAGCGGACAGTTTCAAATCACCACCGGCATAAGGATGTTCGACCACCTCCTTAGCCAGCTAGCCCAGCACGGAGTATTTGACATAAAAATCTCAGCCTCGGGTCCCGACCAGCACCATGTAGTGGAAGATGTGGCTATCTCCTTGGGCAAAGCTTTTAACCAGGCGTTGGGGAAAAAGCAAGGCATTGTTCGCATGGCACATGCTATCGTGCCTATGGATGAAGCTCTGGCAGCGGTAGCTGTGGATATTGGGGGTAGGGTCTACAACACAATCGAGGTAGACTTCGACGAAGCCAGCATAGGCGACTTGGACGCTGATTTAGTCCGCCATTTCCTGGTCTCCCTTGCCTCCGAAGCCAAAATTAACCTCCACGCCAAAGTGCTCAGCGGCATCAACGACCACCACAAAGCTGAAGCCCTATTCAAGGCCCTGGCCCGAGCCCTGGACTCAGCCACCCGCATTGACGAGCGCATACTGGGCCGGGTCCCCAGCACCAAAGAGGTTATTGAGGAGTAAGGAAGTAGCGAAAACCAAACTTCGAATCCTAATTGGAGAGCAGATTTGAGGGTTCCGAACTTAAACAGATACAAGATAGCCCGAACTAGGGCCTGTCGGAGCGATGAAGGAGAGTTGACTTCACAGCCCGATAAAGCTTAGACAGGATCGGATATGTCAGAGTCGTTTACTATCGCCTCGGATGATCGAGTCAAGAGATTGCTTGCAATAGCCAAGAGACATTTAGGCTATATTGCGAAGTCTTGCTCAAAGGTAATTACTGTGCCCGGGGATCTCAAACTTGACCATGCTATCGTAGCTAGTATATTCTCTGCTGCAGCTGTCGAAGCAGGGCTGAACCTGTTTATTAGCATTCCTATTCTGTTCGTTAAGGATGAGAATGTTCAGAGATTCTTCGGCGTGTTAGTAACGAAATACTCACGACTTTCAGTAAGACAAAAAATTGAATTCGCATGTGAGTTTTGCCCCCAGATTAAGCAGGATAAGGCGCTACTCAAAAGGGTGCGTGCTCTCTTTGAATATCGAAATTCAGTCCTTCATTCCTCCCCGGAATACGCAGAGCCCTTGGGGCTTCCAGATTTGGATTTCGAAGAGTTGCCTAGCAAGATTACTGAAAAGGATCTCATTCCACGTCCACAATTGTTATCACAAGGGACTTCATCAGCGGGAATGGAAGAAGCATTCCAACACTATCGGACCGCCTCAGATTTTCTAGGTAAGCTGACCGTGTATGATCCAGGGGGCCGAAGACAGCACTTCGGCTAACAGCGGATAGCAACAATGCCTAGGCTGTGCTCCGTCACCGGGGCTATGCGTATCAAGGTAGACGCATTGCCAGGTAGGTTTTTTCTGTTTAGCGATTGGTAAATTGACGAATAGCCAAACGTCTACAAAAGTTCGGATTTTCCCCCTGCTCGGTGCAAGTACTTTCCTTCACTACTGTGCTATAATCAAAGCTAGAGGAAATAGCAATGGAATATAGCGTTATCATAAGAAAAGCACCTGATGGATTCTATATAGCCAGTTGTCCTGTGCTTCCGGAAGCGAAGGCTCAGGGTGAAACATACGAGGAGTGTCTGACTAATATCAAGGAAGTGCTTGAGCTCTGTCTGGAATGCCGAAAGGAGCGGGGTGAGGAAATCCCGCAGGAAATTGACACAAAGAAGGTTACTGTGGTCATATGACAATGCTATCTCCCCTTAAAGCCAGGGAAGTGATTAAGGGGCTTCAAGCATTGGGGTTTGAAAGGATTCGCCAAAAGGGTAGTCACGCTATATTTCACCATGAAGATTGTCGCAGGTCTCCTGTCCCGATTCATCCGGCTAAAACCATTAGCCCCTACTTGCTTTCCGATATTCTCAAGCAGCTTGAAATTGAAGAGGACGAGTTCTTGAGAGCTGCAGGTCGGAGATAGCGGCACCTTTCTTTACTGCCAATCCGAAGATAAATCAGAAAACGACAAAAGTTCGGATTTCCCCCTGCTGCGAGATTGCTGTGTCGCCTTCGGCTCCTTGCAATAGCAAGGAGGCTAGGGCCGAACCTGACCGCTGCCCACGATAATCCACTTGTAGCTGGTTAACTCTTTCAAGGCCATAGGACCGCGGGCATGAAATTTCTGGGTGCTTATGCCTATCTCAGCGCCCAGGCCAAACTGCCCCCCATCGGTAAAGCGGGTGCTGGCGTTGGCATAGACACAGGCGGCATCAACTTCGTTGAGAAAGCGCATCGCTGCCGAATGGTCTTCGGTAACGATAGCTTCGGAGTGCCCCGAGCCATATTTCTCGATGTGCTCTAAGGCTTCATCCAGAGAGTCAACTACCTTGATAGCCGCCTTCAACGACAGGTATTCCTTCCCCCAGTCCTCATCGACAGCCGAGACTAGCTTCAGGGATGGAATAGGCTTAAGTATAGCCATGGCTCGCTTGTCGCAGTGCATTTCCACCCCGGCCTTGGCCCACTCTTTGGCAATGGCAGGGAGGTAAGCTGGAGCAATCTGATTATGAACTAAGATGCAATCGAGAGCATTGCACACGGTAGGACGCTGGACTTTGGCGTTATAGGCGATGGCTACCGCTTTATTCAGGTCGGCACTCTTGTCCACATAGGTATGGCAGACACCGATGCCACCGGTAACTACCGGCATGGCGGCATTTTCTGAGACCAGCTTTATCAACTCGGCGCCACCACGGGGAATCATCAAGTCAATTATTCCCTTCATCTTAAGCATGTGGTTCACCAAAGTCCGCTCCGTGGACTCAATAAGCTGGATAGCTCCCTGGGGCACGCCAGCCTGGTCGCAAGCCTCCTGGGCTACTTTAGCCAAGGCTTTATTAGAATTTATCGCCTCCTTGCCGCCCCGAAGGATGACAGCATTGCCCGATTTGAGACACAGGCTTGATATGTCTATGGTGACATTGGGGCGGCTCTCGTATATAGCACCAATGACTCCCAAGGGGACTCGCTTCTTGCTTATCTGTAAACCATTGGGTAAGGTTCGCATCTCGAACACCTCGCCCACTGGGTCAGGCAGCGCCGCCACCGTTCTTGTGTCCTGGGCTATGCCATCCAGGCGAGATGGAGAAAGCATAAGCCTGTCGAGCATGGCTTCGCTCATCCCCGAAGCCTTGGCTTTTTCGTAATCAATTTTGTTGGCTTCCAGGATTTCATTCAGCTTATCAATAAGAGCCTCAGCGATATTGAGCAAAGCCTTATTCTTAACTTCTGTAGGAAGAAAAGCCAGCTTCCTCGAAGCTGCCTTAGCCGCCTTTCCCTTTTCTTCCAGCTCTTTCATGGCTAATTTCATAGTCTTACTCCTTTATATAGGATAACCCTATCCCCTTAGTCCCCTTTGCCTTCGATAATGGGAAGGGGAAGTATTTTTGAGAGGGATGGCGTTCTTCTTAGACTCCCCACTTCTATTTAGTTTCATTACCGCCAGTCTTCCTTCCTAGTATAAAGGAACACTCCCTTGCGTCCAGGGCTGGTTGGATAAAGCCTATTTGATACACTAGGGGAAGAAACAGCTATAAATATAGAATGCACCCACTCATAGCCTTGAACGTTTAGGAACGCTTTCCGCATATCTTCAATTTCGCCATAACAATAGGCATCATAAAAGAGCAAGATAACATTTGCACACTTGTCTAGGACACCTTTCTTTTCAAGAAGTCGCCGTTTCGTTTCTATTCGTTCATTGATACGCTGTGAAAGCTCCTCTCGAATCTCACCTCCCCATTTTGCTCCTACCATGGATAGAAATATTTTAGTGCCTTGGTCGGATAACCTGCTTATTCCCAATCTGCCGTTCTTATCCTTCACGATGTAATGCTCTGTCCGGTATGGAGCATTAGACATATCTTGAGTACTTGTGGCAATAGTAGAAATTAATGTTTTCCAGTCGGATGTCCCTTTCTTTGGGATTCTAGGTCGCCCCATTACATGTAAAGAATACGTTCCTTTTATAGCATTGCTTGTTGCAAACTCAGAGCGGATGTTCTTAAAAAACTTTGTGCACAAGGCTTCATAACCATAATCGTTTACAATACTAGTAACTTCAACTGCATATGTTACTCCTGCAGCCGTAACCCAGAAATCAGGCGGGTCATTAGGCTCATCACAATATGTAGTTTCTTGTCTGCTGTCGATTTCTCTGAGATGCTGTATAAAGGAGTCGAGACACACATGCTCTTCGTTGATTCTGCCTAATGCTCTTCTCTTAGTCATCGTCTCAACCATTCCTTAGCTCATCGGTAACTGCCCCCCTTCCTTTTGAGAAACCTTCGGCGCTTTAGCGAAGGTGACACTTGTTTGTGTTTGTGGCGGCATGTCAACAGCTTTGCCGTGCAATTCTCTTACAATATCACCATATTATTCCTGTGAATCGCTTCGTCGCCATAATCGTAACCGAGGAGGCTGAGGATTTTATCGGAGTGCTTCCCTCCAATAATAGCTAAATCAGAAGAGCTATAGTTGGAAATGCCACAGCCAATGTGTTTGCCTTTCTCGTCGAGAATATCCACAATGTCGCCGCGCTGGAACTTGCCCTCCGCTTTCATAATCCCCGCAGGGAGGAGACTCTTATTTTGCTCCTTGAGGGCTAAGACAGCACCTTTGTCCACCGTGACCTTGCCTTTGGAAGCCAGCCCGCTGAGCATCCACCTCTTTTTGCTCTCCATCTTATTTACCGGCGCAGGAAAGAAAGTGCCGATATCTTCTCCCTGGCTAATCCTCACCAAGATGTCAGGCTCTCGCCCATCGACAATTATTACGTTTACCCCCGAAGAGGTAGCTAGCTTAGCTGCCTCAATCTTGGTGGTCATGCCACCAGTGTCCTGGTGACTGGTGGTATCACTAGCCATGCGTTCAATTTTGGCGTCAATCTTGTCCACCAGGCGAATGAGTTGAGCTTCAGGGTTGTAATGTGGGTCAGCAGTGTATAAGCCGCCGATGTCGGTGAGTATGGCTAAGATGTCAGCATCAACCAAATTAGCCACCATGGCGGAAAGATTATCGTTATCCCCGAATTTGAGCTCTTCAATCTCGTCAATGGCGACAACGTCATTCTCGTTGACAATGCAAATTATGCCAAGCTCGATAAGGGCCAGTAAGGTGTTACGAGCATTAAGATAGCCACTGCGGTCGGAGATGTCTTCTTTCGTGAGCAATGCCTGGGCTACGGTTATATCATACTGGCTGAAGAGTTGTTCGTAAGTATACATGAGGTGACTTTGACCCACCGAAGCCAGGACTTGTTTGAAAGGGGTGTTCTTGCGTTCGGGAACTTTCTTAAGCTTCTGTCTTCCCGAGGCAATAGCTCCGGAAGAGATTATGACTATCTCCTGCCCCTGACGGTGGAGTTGGGCTAGCTGCTTCACTAAACTTGACATAACTTTCAAGTCGAGATGGTCGGTGCCCGAGGTAAGGAGGCTTGTGCCGAATTTAGCCACTATGCGATGATATGACATTGACATAAATCTAGCAGTTTTCACTCATACTGACAACTGAGGGAAAGAGGAAGCAAGACATTTAGGCCCCGACTCTGCCAGGGCAAAGGGAAGCATTAACAGTCCAGGGGGAACGAGGGCAAAAGCAGGGCTTTAAGAACTAGAGTGGATGGTTTAATTCGTCCCCTTCCACGAATTGCTGAAGCAAGTTATAATATACAGCAAAATAGCCTTGGCGACTAAAACTGGCAGGCACAATGACGCGTTAGCTCTCAAGTGGTGCTCGTTGTTTTGGATTTCACCTAGAGTCACATGTTGTTCGTATTTTTAACGGACTGTTGCCAAAGTTTGGCGGCGGCAAGTTAGGTATCACATGGATGAGTATAAGCCAAAGATAAACCTGCGTAGGATGGTTTTCTTGATAGTTCTGGCTATTGTTCTTATGGCAGTAGCTGGATGGCTTCTAGCGCGTGAGAATTTTTATCAGATGTTTGAAGCTATCAAGAGTGCCAACGGCTTACTTATCGGAGCAGCTATAGCTATAAATTTTATTAGTTTGGCAGTTTGGGCCGGCCGCTGGCAAACAGCACTTTCTTTTATAAACTGTAGAGTAGACTTCGGTGCTCGTTACCTGATAATTTGCGCAACCGTTTTCCTTAACAATATTACTCCTATGGCACGTTTTGGTGGCGACCCATTCGGAAGAGCTTATCTGCTATATAAGCGGGAGAATATAAGTTATCCGTCAGCGCTGGCTTCTATCATTTGTGAACACGCTCTTGTTCCCCTGATTGTCGTCTCGTTTTTGATGGCGGGCTTGCTTCTGCAATTTGGGAAAGGGTCACTCCAGTTAACTTTGATTCTTATAGTAGCATGGGCTTTAGCCGCGTCTGCAATAGTCTTGATTCCCCGCCTCTTTTTCAAGAAAAGGATTGCAGTCAGGAGTGTAAGCAGCATTACAAGCCGTGTTCTCGGTTGGCTTGGAAAGCGTGGGAAAGTTCAAAAAACAATAGAAGGAATTGAGGCTTTCTATTTAAGCGCCTATGCTACAATGGACAAATGGGAAAAGGTATTGTTGATGGTGGGTTGGTCATTTTTAATTGGGGTGCTTGACGTTCTTCAACTATACGTTATATTCCTAGCCTTAGGCTATCATCATCCCGAACTTTCCATGCTCTTAGTTGCCTCTTCACTCCCGATTATCGCGGGTCTTATTCCACTTCTACCAGGAGGCTTAGTTCTTGTGGAAGGGTCATTAATGTCGACTTTTGCCCTTTTCGGTGTTCCTCTAAATCTGGCAATGGCAGCAACAGTGATTGAGCGAGGAATCACGTTTGCTCTGAGCACTATAGTAGGTGCTGTA
>JBEKTM010000043.1:0-10985 GCA_049516035.1 Dehalococcoidia bacterium | reverse complement strand
TTCGTAATGTTCCACAGTTGGGATGTTTCGGCAGGGCTAAGGGTACCGGAATAGAAGCCATGTTTGCAGGCATTCCGGTTGCCTTTCTGGCCACCGCGCTTCCTTTTAATCTGTGTTTGATTTGCAGTCAGGTTTTGAGAAACCTCACCCGCGGGATTTGATTTATCAGGGTAACACACGAGTTCTAAGCAGAGATTAACATGAATTGTTTATTCGAACAAGGGGAAAATGTCGCTTCGTGGGACCAGGGACACCCCAAAATGAGCGGGTGGCTGAAGCATCGCTCCGAGCACATAACCTGCGGGCACAATACCTGATTTGTAGTAGGCCTGATTGGTATGGTGTCCCTGGAATTCGTTACTCTAACTGCTATGTCGTACAATTCTCCGACATTATTGTATAATGGTAGTGCAAATGCTTCGGGGGTGATATAGATTTGGTAGAGGCAGTAAAGTCAGGCAGTCTTAAAGCATTTAGCGTCTACCTTGGTGCTGTCCAGAAAACTTTATCGGGCGGTTATGCCAGCGAAGGTTCCCATTATCCCACTCTAAAAACTCTTCTGGAGTCACTTGGTGACGGAATCATTGCTACCAGTCTGCCCAGCCGTATAGAATGCGGCGCACCTGACTTCATCGTCACAAGGGGCTCAGCTACCATAGGATACGTTGAAGCCAAAGATATTGGCATGAGCCTTGACGAAGCTGAAAAGACAAAACAGCTAACGCGGTATCTCCCGTCCTTGAGCAATCTTATCCTGACTGATTATCTTGAATTCCGCTGGTATGTGAACGGAGAACGCCGCCTTGCGACACGTCTGGGCACATTGACCGCGGAAAGCAAAATCAAACGTGACAGCGCCGGTATTCAAGCCATAGCTGAACTTTTGAGTGACTTTCTGGCTCATAAAGCCGAAGCTGTGGACACTCCAAGAGAGCTGGCGATGCGCATGGCTCGGCAGGCGCACTTGATTCGGAATCTAATAATTAACGCCTTCGAGAAGGAGCCGGAAGGCGGCAGCCTGCACAGCCAGCTTGCTGCTTTTCGCGATAACCTCATCCCCGACCTGTCAGTCGATTATTTTGCCGATATGTATGCTCAGACTATCACCTACGGGTTGTTTGCGGCTCGCTGCACTAATTCCGGTGGGAAAGACTTCACGCGCCAGGATGCCGCCTATCTTTTACCCAAGACCAACCCTTTCCTTCGTAAGCTCTTTAACCAGATTGCTGGACCTGATTTGGATGACCGCATTGCCTGGCTGGTTGACGACCTGGTGCAGGTACTGGCCCAGGCGGATATGGAAGCCGTCCTCAAAGACTTCGGCAAGCGCACGGCTAAAGAAGACCCGGTGGTGCACTTCTACGAGACCTTTCTGAAGGAGTATGACCCAAAGATACGGGAGATGCGCGGCGTTTATTATACCACGGAGCCGGTCGTCTCTTACATCGTGCGCTCCATTGACCATCTCCTGAAAACCCGCTTCGACAAGTCGCTCGGTCTGGCGGATGAGAAGACGCTTATTCTCGACCCGGCGGTGGGCACCGCCACTTTCTTATACATGGTGATAAACGAGATTCATCAGGCTATCATAAGCCAGGGGCAAAAGGGCTTGTGGAATGACTACGTGGCGGAGAAGCTTCTGCCCCGCCTTTTCGGTTTTGAACTTCTGATGGCTCCCTATGCCGTCGCCCACCTTAAACTGGGGCTTTTGCTTGGCGAAACAGGCTACCAGTTTAAGAGCGACCAGCGCCTGGGTATCTATCTGACCAATACCCTTGAGGAGGCCGTAAAGCGAGCTGAGACACTCTTTGCTCGCTGGATAACCGAGGAGGCTAATGCTGCCGCCAGGGTCAAGAAAGATGAGCCGATAATGGTAGTGCTGGGCAATCCGCCATACTCCGGGCACTCGGCAAACAAGGGGGAATGGGCAAGGCAACTCGTCGAGCGATACAAGACTGTTGATGGTAAGCCCTTGGGAGAGAAGAACCCAAAGTGGCTACAGGACGACTACGTAAAATTTCTCGCCTTCGGGCAGTGGCGTATTGAGCGCACAGGACAAGGTATTTTAGGTTTTATCACTAACCACGCCTATTTAGACAACCCCACTTTCCGCGGCATGAGACAATCGCTCATGAATACGTTTACCGATATTTACATCCTCAACCTGCATGGCAATGCCAAGAAAAAAGAGGTTGCCCCGGACGGCGGGAAAGACGAGAATGTCTTTGACATCCAGCAGGGGGTAGCCATCGGTATTCTCGTTAAGGAGACGGGCAAGTCTGGCCCAGCCACGGTTCACTATGCAGACCTCTGGGGACTTCGGGAAGGAAAGTATCAAGCTCTGGCTGAGGCGGATATAAACGTCACCGAATGGGACGAGCTCAAGCCCAGTAGCCCTTATTACCTGTTTATACCGAGAAATGAAGCTGACCTGGATGAATATATGCGGGGCTGGAAAATAACCGATATTTTCCCTGTCAATAATATTGGTATGCAAACTCACCGAGACTATTTTGTCACAGACATGAACGAGGAGACTCTACACACCCGCATTTCGACATTCCGTAATGCCACAGTTGATGATGAAGAGATACGGACACAGTTCAATCTTGGTGAATGGGACGTGACAACAGCTCGTAGAAAGGTACAGGAGGATAAAGACTGGGAAGAAAGATTCGTTTCGTGTTTATGGCGACCATTCGATTTCAGGTATCTTTACTATCACAAAGACCTGGTTGACCGACCTCGCCCGCAAATCACTGAGCCGTTATTAAAACACAATATGGCTTTGTTAGCTATGCGACAAATCGCTTTACAGGGTGGATGTTCTCATTTTCTAGTAGCTAATGTTCCATCCATTGATAGGGTATTCTATAGCGATAAAGGGGCAGCAAGCGTATTTCCCCTCTACCTCTATCCTGCTGAAGGCGAGATGCAGCTTGGTGAAGGACACCGCCGCCCCAACCTGAACCCTGAGTTCGTCAAAGCCGTCTCGGATAAGCTGGGGCTGGAATTTATTGAAGACGGTCGGGGAGACCTGGAGCTGACTTTCGGCCCGGAGGACATCTTTAACTATGCCTATGCCATCTTCCACTCGCCAACATATCGCACCCGCTACACCCAATTCCTCAAAATAGACTTCCCACGCCTGCCACTCACCTCGAATAAAGGGCTTTTCAAGTCACTGGCGGCAAAAGGCGTAGAGCTGGTGTCCCTCCACCTCATGGAATCGCCCGTTCTCAATAACTTCATCACCAGATATCCTATTGCCGGCTCCAACACCGTGGAAAAGGTGAGCTACGATGAGAATAAGCAGCGAGTTTATATCAACAAGACGCAGTATTTTGAGGGCGTGCCGTTGGAGGTCTGGAAATTCCCCATCGGCGGCTACCAAGTCTGCCACAAATGGCTCAAAGACCGCAAAGGCAGGACGCTCACCTATGACGACCTGACCCACTACCAGAGGATAATAGTGGTGCTGAAGGAGACCATTCGGCTAATGGCAGAAATAGACGATCTGATTCCGAGGTGGCCGGTGGAGTGAGGGAGTAGGAGGATAAAATATGGACCCATTGTGGGTTTCAGTAGGCGTAACTGTCGTTTTAGTAGGTATAACCGGATATTATGCGTGTCAGACTAGAAAAATCGCCAGGGCTTCTGAGGATGCTGCCAGAGCCGCAGTAGAACAGGCTCAGGAATTGAGGCAGCAAAGAATAAGCGCTTCACAACCAATCGTATGGCCTATGATTGCGGGGTGGAAGATTTATAGACTAGAGGTAGATATCGAAAACATTGGCAATGGTCCAGCGCTAGATATCGATATTTTTGTTGGTCGGGGGGATGACCCTATATACGAAGACAATAATCATGAACGGCATAGTTATATGATCGCACGAGAGAAAAGGAAACATAACTTTCTAATACCCCAAAACCCCACTCAGGATTCTTACGGGCAACCCAGTCCTGATAAGGATACTCTAGCTAATATCGCAGGCAAATATACGCTACTTGTGGAGTGGCGTGACCTCTATAAGTCTGGGCCGTTCTTTCAGGCTAAACTTCCTTTCAGTTTGGAGATAGATTCTGGTGGCAAACTCTATGTGAAAGAGGGTGTGGTAGTCATTGACAGAGTTATTGAGAAAACGATTTTAAGACGATAAGGGGGATTAGTTTATGAGCATTCTGGTTACTCCTCAGGGGGTATACAAGCTATACCAGTTTGACACCGAGAAGGAATTCGAGCGATGCGTGGTTTCCCAGGTCGAAATGATATTCGGTAAAAGGTGTGTTTACCTCGATTGTAAACGCAGGATTGGAAAGCAGGGGGGGAAACAAAGCATCCCCGACGCATATCTGATTGATTTCAGCAGTCAACGTGAGCCTAAATTGTTCATAGTCGAAGCCGAGATAGCTTCTCATGACCTTTTTCAGCATATAGGCGTGCAGATTCTCCAATTTGCTCACTCCTTTGCAAGCGCACCCCGGCAAGTAAAACAGTTGCTTTTTAATGAAATTTCCAAGGATACCAAGACCTATGAAGCCTGTGATGGCTACGCCCAAGAGTATGGACTTCGTAACGTTGACAACATGCTGGACTGCCTAGTGAACGATACTTTTCGGGCACTGATAATCATAGACGAAGCCACAGATGAACTGTATAAAGTGGTGAAAAACTTCAGGTTTCCGGTCGAGGTCATCGAAGTAGAGACATACCAGGGAGCGAGTGGCGACTATATCTATCGCTTCGCCCCTCTATTTAAAGACGTGTCCGACGTTAAGGAATCTATCGAAGAAAGAGAACAAAGGCCCGTCGATATTGCAGAGTTTGATACTATTGTGGTGCCGGCGCGAGAAGATGGATTCCAGGAAACTTTTTTGGGCGAAAACCGGTGGTATCAAATCCGCATCCACGCGAGCATGATTCCACAGATAAAGTATATCGCCGCCTATCAGGTAGCACCAGTTTCTGCCATCACTCACTGGGCTCTGGTCAAGAATATCGAACCATGGCAAGACACCGGGAAATTCGTTGTCAATTTTGCCGAACCAGCCAAAGAAATAGGCCCCATACCTCTTGTTCCAAAAAGCAGAGTAAAGGCGCTGCAAAATGCCAGATACACTTCTTTTGACAGGTTGCAGAAGGCCAAGACTCTTGATGAGGTATTTTGACGAGGTATGCCCTCGCGTGAACGCCTTTGGTATCTCCTGCAATCCAACAAATCGTCATTCCGTGCAAGTCAAGAAGTACAATATATAATCGTCATTGCCCAGGGGATAGGCCGATGAGGGAAGATGCGCAAAGTGTCTTCTGGCTAGTTGAGGAATACTGAGGCGCAAGCTCAAAAATCGTCGAGCCAGCCGACAACCCCCGAACCTGCGTTCACACAGGTGAGGGCAAAGTCTTTATTGGAAACCAGGCTTGACTCTGGAATGTCAGTAAGAGCAGCCAAGGATTTTTGCCCCTTGTTTATCGCCTCCTCGATTGCCGTTTTAAGAGTCACGACATCATCACAGAGGCATTTTACTTCCATCTCCAATTTCTTACTCCCTCTATTGGCTATCCCCTCGTTATTAGTAGTTGCCCCGACGAAGTCGGAGCACAATCTCCCTTTCATAACTCCCCTTTCCCCTCTTATCTTAAGAGGGGAAATCAGACAACTGCATTCTTAATCACCCTCGTATTAAAATCTTAATAATAGTTCTACATCCTGTCTATGACCTAAAAGTCCTACACCTGGACATCAAGGCTTCCTGGCTATAGCCTAAAAGTACCAAGCGAGGAATTTTTCACTCTATAGATAAAATGCTTCTAATTGAAAAGGGTTGCAGTCTAAATGGTACTGGCACCAAAAAAATTTCAAAATTGGGATAGAGATTGCCACGCCCTGACAGGTCAGGGCTCGCAATGACACAGTCGGAGCTACTGAAGAGGTCAACCAAGGCTAAGGCTGGGCACTACATCCAGGTCATAATCGCTTATCTTGCCCGCCTGGAGCTTATTTTGGTCGGTAAGTCACAGTCTAGCGTTTTGTTATGCTTGTGACGAAAGCCAAATGCCTTCCCAAAACAGCATTTTGCCATTCACGATTTCAAGAACCTGCTTGAAAAAGGAGGGAGAAACTAAACAATCGCTGCAATTATATATCCTACAGCTAATAGAGCCTGGGTGCCTATAATTACCATCAAATTAGCGCCCAGGGCGGGCAACAATTTGCTCTCTTCATCATAATTACGGGCTCCCTTTATTGCTTTCACTCCCAGCGGAAGTGTTAGCAGACCCAGTAAGGCAAATATCGGCATAAACCCCGCTACTGACCATGCAGCTATCCACACATACATTGCTATGAGCAACATGGAGTACAATAAAGATGCCTTCCTCTTTCCCATTATAATGGTGAGAGTCTTCTTCCCACCCTTTTCGTCAGCCTCCACATCGGGGAATTCATTTAGCAACAGGGCATTATGGAGTAAAATCCCCGAGGGTATAGCTGCAATCACCACCTCCCAGGTATAGGTTCCGCTTTGAACAAAGTAGGCCCCTAAGACCGGCAACGTTCCCAGCCCTAAGCCGCAAGCGATTTCTCCCAACCCCCATCTTTTCAGGTGAGTTGTATATAGAAGTACACAGAGTGCGCCTATTACCAGAACGGGCACTAAAAGCCAACCTCTAAGGATAACAAAATAGATGCCTATCGGAATGGCTAATAAAAAACAGATGAGACCAAACCTGCCCACAGAGACAGGAGTGAGAAGCCCGGCAGATAAGATGCCACTTCCCCCACTGAAAGGCGTTCTTTTTACTTCCAGGTCTATCCCGCTCTTGTAGTCGAAATAATCATTCAATGTGTTAACGCTGATGTGGACAAGGAGTAGTCCAACAAGAGCCAGTAGACAATACAGAAGGCTGAAGTAACCATGATACCAGGCTACTGAAGTACCGAGAAATACCACCATCAGCGAGATTATCAAAAACTGGGGTCTAGTCTCTAGAAACCATGTTCGCATCATCTCTGAGGTCTTGCCTCCTTTATACTTATATAGGTGGAGATTACATGCAGTCCGCGAAAGTGGAACAATTGAGCCATCGAAAATATCAGATACTTTGGAAGCTATGCCCACGCTCCGTGGCGGTCTTATTATAAACTATTTCCATAATCATTTGCTGTCACAACACGCTAATCTAATGCTGTCATGTTTGATCAAATAAGATACCAGGCAACTCTCTTTTCAGTAATTGAGTTCTGCTAGAGAATGTATTATCCGCTTCAGAGAAGCATGGTGGTTCCTTTCTACACCGCTGGCTTCGAGCTGCTCTAAAGCTCGACGGCAACATTGTTGAACTAGATTCTGGGCGTGGTCTCGGGCATCTGACTCGTCAAGTATCCGCACTATTATGGGTACATCTTTACTCTCAATACGCCTCTGTGAGTAGAGTCTCTCAAGCTCTGCCTTATCCTTGCTCTCTCTAAGTGCATAAACTACGGGTAAAGTCTTCTTTCTTTGTCGAAGGTCCTCTTCTATTGATTTCCCTGTGCGTTCTTTCATACCCCAAATCCCTAATATATCATCACGAATTTGATAAGCCATACCCAATGCTTCACCAAACTGATGGAAATACTGTATCTTCTCTCCTCCTTTACCCAGATAAGCTCCCGTCGAAGCAGATGCCGCTATCAGAGCAGCTGTTTTCTTTCTTATCATGTTGAGATAATCCTCTACCGTGATATCGATTCTGTCCTCGAACTCGATATCCAGACATTGCCCCTCACAAAGCTCCTTGCAGGCTTCGGTTAAGAGGTGAAAAGAATATACAATCTCTCTACTGGGTATACCATTATCTTTCAACTTAAGTAAGGCTAGAGCAGCCAAGGCAAACATGAAATCACCAATGTTTATAGCTTGTGACTTACCCCACACCTTCCATACTGTAGGCCGCCCACGACGTTCATAACTTCTATCCTGGATATCATCATGGATGAGAGAAAGATTGTGGACAAGTTCTATGGCTGCTGCAGATGGTAATACCTGCGCTGTGTCCCCTCCAACAGCTCGACAGCTGAGAAGATGAAGGATAGCACGGATAAATTTACCCGGCTTCCCTTTGTGGGCACAACCTTTCTCATCCTCCCAGCCCATATGATATCGCAGAATATTGCGGATAGATGGAGGGGTTCTGTTAACAATTTCTTTCAACTCATCCTGGACGCTATCACGATACCCCGTCCACTCCTCTAGAGTGGCATCAAGTTCTCTCCAGTGTTCTTTTATGGCCTGTTTATCTACCATCAGCGTTCTTTGGCCTAAGGAATTCACAGTCACACAAATTTAAGGATAACAGGTCAACCAAGGCTAAGGCTGGGTACCACATCCAGGTCATAACCGCTTATCTTGCCCGCCTGGAGATGATAATAGCCACAAGCAGCCACCATAGCAGCGTTATCAGTACATAAGTGGGGAGGAGGAATAAGAACTGCCACCGGCGAGCTGGCAAGGAACTGCTGGGTCAACATCCTATTGGCTGCCACTCCGCCACTCAGCAAAATTTGCTCCACCTGCAATTGTTTGGCGGCCTCAATTGTTTTGACAACTAACACATCGACTACAGCCAATTGGAAGCTGGCTGCGGCATCAGTCACTGAGACCTCTCCCTTATGAACAAGATGCCACAAGGCAGTTTTCAAGCCACTGAAGCTGAAATCATGGCTTCCCTTGAGCCAGGCTCGGGGAAGAGGTAAGCAAGGGGTTCCTGAGAGGCTGGCCTGTTCAATAGCTGGTCCCCCTGGATAGCCCAAGCCTAAGATCCTAGCTGCCTTGTCAAAGGCTTCGCCGGCAGCGTCATCACGCGTCCGCCCTAACTTCTCAAACTGTCCGTGTCCCTTCATCAATATTAAATCGCTATGTCCACCGGAGACGACGAGGCAAAGGCAGGGGAATTTCACTCCGCTCTTCTCGCCAGCTGGAGAGGAATCCAGCCAATTAGCATAGATATGTGCTTCAAGATGATTAACCCCGATAAGAGGTAATTTTTTGGCTAAGGCGATTGCTTTGGCCACGTTAACGCCCACCAACAGCGACCCGGCCAGCCCGGGACCAAAAGTCACGGCAATGCCGTTAATATCTTGCCAGGAGACTCCAGTCATTGCCTGGCTGATAACCGGGATAATAGTGAGGAGATGTTGCCTTGAAGCAACTTCGGGGACTACGCCGCCATAGCGAGCATGAATGTCTATTTGTGAAGCGACAACATTGGAGATAATTCGGCCGCCATCCTCCACTATGGCAGCAGCAGTTTCATCACAAGAGGTTTCAATACCCAGGATTTTCATTTTGTTAACTTTATAGCAATTCCTGGCATAATGCCAAATCAAAACCCAAAAATGTAGTGCGAGGCTTCAGCCTCGTGCCAGTGGGATTGCACGACCTTAAAAGGTCGCACTACGATTGTGTTTGGAATTTAGCCAACGAGATTGCCACGCCCCTTTCAGGTGCTCGCAATGACAGTGAGGTAGAGGGGGTTGCCTGGCTTTGTCCAGTATGCTAACCTAGCTTCGTATTTCAGGTGTTTTGGCATGACTTCTATTATTCTCGCCGGTGGCAAAAGTTCAAGGCTTGGTCAGAGCAAGGCTCTTCAGGTTATTGATGGTAAGAGTCTTATCCAGTGGGTGATTGACCGCCTGGCTACTCTCAGCACAGAAATCATCATAGTCACTGCCCATGGCGAGGCAATTCCCTGTTCCTCGGCTGTCAGGATAAAAACGGTAGCCGATATTTATCCGGGAAAGGGTCCGCTGGTGGGTATTTACTCAGGTTTAATAGCTTCATCTAGTTCGCGGGCTATCGTTGTTGGCTGTGATACACCGTTTCTGAGCGTGGGCTTGCTTGAGTATATGACTCAGCTCTCTTCAACATTGGATGTTGTTGTTCCCCGGATAAAAAAGAAAGTAGAGCCCCTTTGCGCAGTTTATTCTAAGAATTGTTTAGCCCCTATCCAGGAATTACTGGAGCGAAATGAACTGCAGATTAGCAAATTATTTAGTACGGTCAAAGTGAAGTACGTTGAAGAGGATGAAACAAACAGATTTGACCCGGAGCACTTAAGTTTTTTCAATATCAATAGCCAGGACGATCTGGAGAGGGCAAGAAAACTGGCAGCTGAGAAGGGATGGCTGCCCAAAGATAACTAAAAGCTATTTATGAGCCTGGACAGTGGATGCTTCAGCCTGATGGGTAATTTTGGTTGGCTCATGAGTGTCCCCTTTCAAGGAACTGGGGCCGAGCTTCTTGACCTCTGAAATAAAATCAGTGACAACCTGCGCAAATCTCTGCCCCTCGGCAGCGGAGACCCATTCCAGCCTCAGCCGCTCTGGCTCAATTCCAAGCTGGGGCAAGAGCTTTTTGAGAAGCAAAATCCTCCTCAATGTTTTGTAGTTCCCCTCCAGATAATGACAATCTCTAGGGTGACATCCCCCGATAAAAACACCATCAGCTCCTAGCTTAAAGGCTTCCAGGACATACACAGGAGCTACCGCTCCAGAACACATTAGCCTGATCATTCTTAAATTCGGTGGATATTGAAGCCGGCCTATCCCGGCAAGATCAGCACCGGCATAGGCACACCAATTGCAGCAGAAGCCAACAATTTTGGGCTCAAAGTTATCCATCTAACTCCTTCGGAGAAATCCTAAATTCCAAATTCCAAGCTCTTAACAAATTCAAATCCCTAAATTCAAATACCAAAGTGCTTAGTATTTTTATACTCCTGTCAAAGCAGCGCTAAGCATTTCCGAGATTTCTTTTCTGGTAAATCCTCGCTGCTGAACAGCGCCGGAGGGACAGGCGGCACAACAAGTGCCACAGCCCTTGCAGAGAGCTTCGTTGACAGCAGAAACTCCCTTTTCTCGATCCACAGCTATCGCTCCATAAGGGCAGAGGACCTCGCATACGCCACAACCACTGCATAGTGCCTCGTCCACATAAGCGACGAT
>JBEKTM010000042.1:0-11576 GCA_049516035.1 Dehalococcoidia bacterium | reverse complement strand
ATTTAATCAAGGTCTCCCTTAAAGCCTTTGATGTTCCTACCACCATTCAGGCTTATCAAATGATTGCCGATAAAATGCCCTATCCACTGCATCTGGGCGTCACAGAGGCTGGACTTCCTCGGACGGGAGTCATACGCAGCGCCATAGGCATTGGCGTACTCCTCTATCAGGGGATTGGTGACACCATCCGTGTTTCTCTCAGCGCTCATCCCCGTGAGGAAGTGTTTGCGGCTTACGAAATTTTAAAAAGCTTGGGGCTTCGTCAGCGAGGTCCAACCTTAGTGAGCTGCCCTTCCTGCGGCCGGGCCGAAGTTGATATCATTGCCCTAGCTGAGGCAGTGAGCAAGCGTCTGGAAAAATTAAACAAGCCTGTTAAAGTCGCAGTTATGGGTTGTGTAGTCAATGGCCCTGGCGAGGCTAAAGATGCTGACGTTGGCATTGCCTGCGGCAAGGGCAAGGGTGCTATATTTAGGAAGGGGAAGGTAGTGAAGACAGTGAGAGAAGATAACATGCTAAAAGCTCTGCTAGCAGAAGTAAACTCTCTTGATAGGAGAGGATTAGAGTAAAGGTAAGAAAGATGCGTTTTTCTAAGCTTTTTGGCAAGACATTACGGCAAGCGCCTGCAGAAGCCGAGAGTATAAGCCATCAGCTATTGCTCAGGGCGGGTATGATTGCTCAGGAGGCTGCCGGAATTTATTCTTACCTGCCCTTAGGGTGGCGTGTGCTGAGGAAGATAGAAAACATAATCAGAGACGAAATGGATAAGGCTGGTGGGCAGGAATTGATGCTGCCCGTGTTGCAGCCTTTTGAACTGTGGCAGCAGTCAGGCAGGGACATTTCCTTTGGCAAGTCTCTATTCACTTTGACTGACCGCAAAGAGCATACACTGGCTCTGGGACCGACCCATGAGGAAATTATTACCGACCTTGTCCACCGCTATGTGCAAAGCTACCGGGAGCTTCCTCTGCTCCTTTATCAAATACAGACCAAGCTTCGCGATGAGCCTCGACCTCGCGGCGGCTTGTTGAGAGTCCGCGAGTTCATAATGAAGGACCTTTACAGCTTTGATGCCGACGAAGCTGGCTTGGATGAAAGTTACCAAAAGATGTGTCAGGCTTACAAGAATATCTATGCCCGCCTCAGCTTGCCCGCATTGATGGTAGAGGCTGACAGTGGCGCCATAGGAGGCAAAGACTCCCACGAGTTCATGGTTCTCACTGAAGATGGTGAAGATGAGGTTATTTGTTGTTCCAGTTGTGGCTACGCCGCCAATGCGGAGAAAGCTAAATTTGTCAAAACCGACAAAACCACTGCCCCGAGCAAAGCGAAGAATCTCCTTCCCTTAGAGGCGATAGCTACACCGGGGACAAAAACCATAGAGGAAGTCGCTGATTTTGTGGGTGTGCCGACAAGTCAAACGCTTAAGTCGGTGTTTTACTCTGCTGACGGAGAATTTGTCTTCGTTATCATTCGGGGCAATCTGGAAGTCAATGAAACGAAGTTAAGAAATGCTTTAAAGTGCTCTGAGCTTCGCTTGGCTACAGAAAGAGAGGTGAATGAAATTGGCCTGGTAGCTGGTTTTGCCTCACCCATAGGTGTAAAGGGAATCAAGGTCGTGGCTGACGATTCCATAACCTCGGGCTCCAACTTCATTGTTGGCGCTAATAAGCCGGGGTATCACCTCAAGAATGCCAATTATCCCAGGGATTTTCAAGTTGACCTCATAGCTGATATCGCCCTGGCTCGGTCTGGAGATAGCTGCTCCAGGTGTCAGGGCAAATTATCTTCAGCGCGGGGCATCGAAGTGGGACATATATTTAAGTTGGGCACCCTCATCAGTGAGAAATTCGGAGCATCCTTCTTAGATGATGCGGGCAAATCCCGGCCCATTGTCATGGGCTGCTACGGCATTGGACTGGGGCGATTACTGGCTGCCATCGTAGAACAAAGCCACGACGATAATGGCATTATCTGGCCATTCTCTGTCGCTCCTTATCAAGTCTACCTTTGCCCTCTATCGCTGGACAAGTCGGCAGTCCTCCCTACGGCAGAAAAGATTTATCAAGAATTACAAAAAGAAGGCATTGAAGTACTTTTCGATGACCGTGACGACTCTCCCGGGGTTAAATTCAACGATGCCGACCTCCTGGGAATACCACTGCGCTTGACATTGTCCCCACGTACCTTACAGAGCCAGAGCGCAGAGGCCAAATGGCGCACTGAGAAGAAAGCCCAGCTCTTGCCTTTGGATAATTTAGCGGCACGAGTTAGAAAGCTTCTAGATGAGGCTATAAGAATTCAGTCTTGATTAACCCTAACTCGTTAACTTAACTTCTCAGAGTAGCGCCCAGTTCTTGATGCAGTTTAGCGAGCATCTGTTCTTGAGTTTGATCGACTTCTTCGTCGGTCAAGGTATGGTTGGGTGATTGGTAGACAATCCTTATGGCAAAAGATTTCTTGCCCGCGGGTATTTGCTCACCTCGATAAAGATCAAAGAGAGTTACCTTTGTCACTAACGTATCGCCCCGGATTATTTCTTCCACCGTTCCATAGCTTACCTGTTCATCCACCACTAGGGCGATATCTCTGGTTACACTGGGAAACCGTGGGATAGATTGGTATTTCTTCATCTTAGCAAGCTTGGTGAACACTTCCCCCAAGTCAATCTCTATGAGGCAAGCAACACCGGAAAGTTCAAAGGCTTGTGCCACTTTAGGATGGAGCTCACCAACAATGCCTATTCCATCATCATCAACGATTATATTAGCTCCTCTTCCCGGGAATAGACCTTCATCATCGCTATTCTCAAAACTTGCTTTCAGTCCCAACTGGTTCAAGATATTTTCCACTACCCCCTTAGCATCAAAGAAATCGAGCATCTCTTTATCAGCTCGCCAAGATAGTTCTGCCCTTGCGCCGCCGAGCACAGCACAGAGCATTTCTTTTTCCTGGGGTAGCTCCCTTTCTTTTTGAGATTGCTTTCCCTTCGTTTCACTCAGGGTCGCAATGACGTGATGGTGCTGCGGTAAGAATGCCTTGCCAATTTCAAAGAGCCTTATGCCGGCTTGCTCAAATTTTTGGTTATGTGCAAATGTGGATAAAAGACCAGCCCGCAAACTGGTACGCAGGTATTCTTGTTCCCTCGTCATAGGATTAGCCACCTTTAATGGTGTAATCTTCAGTTCAAGCTTTGGGGAAAGCTTCTGCAACTTTTCCAAGCTGACTAAAGAATAAGTCAATATCTCCTGAAAACCAAAGCCGGCCAGAACATCGCGTAATTTATCCTTGAGGTTGCTTTGCTGGGCTGCCGGTGACAACTTTGATTTTTGCGCAGGCAAAGGAGAACTGAGCCTGGTCATAGGGACCTTGTCATAACCGATGACGCGAACTACTTCCTCTACAAGGTCAGCAGAGCATTTAATGTCGCTACGCCAATAAGGTGCAGACACCAAAATCTGCGAGCTTGAATCGCCTTCCCGGCATTCAAAGCCCAGAGCTTTTAATATCTTAAGAATCTCATCAATGTTGACCTTCAAGCCTGAAAGGCGTTTCACCTCCCGAGTGGTAAGTACTATGAGCTTTGGTTCTGATTTCCCGGGATAAATATCAATTATGCCCTTGGCTGCTCGGCCACCGGCTAGCTCCAGTAGCAGTTGAGTGGCACGTTTCAGCGGTACTAACGGAAGCTCGCTATTAAGCCCCTTGTCAAAGCGCATCGAGGCCTCGCTCTGGAATTGAAGATGGCTACAGCCGCGACGAATGGTAGCCTGGTTAAAATTCGCTGACTCCAGGAGGATAGTATCAGTTTTGTCCATAACCTCGGAATCCAAACCACCCATGATTCCCGCCACAGCAACGGCTTCTTCTTTATTGGCAATAACTAATATATCCGGGTTAAGAGCGCGCTTTGAACCATCGAGAGTAGTTATGGTTTCCCCATTTCTGGCCCTGCGAACGATAATTTGCCTGCCCTTAAGCTTTTGATAATCGAAGGCATGAAGGGGCTGCCCATATTCCAACATCACATAATTAGTAACGTCAACCACATTGTTAATGGGACGCATGCCGCAGTTATTCAGACGCTGCTGGAGCCAGCTTGGGGAAGGGGCTATCTTGATGCCGGTAACCAAGCTAGCACAATATCTCGGACATGGGTCTGGATCAACTATATCAACGGAGGCGAAGGAATCTATTGGCTTCTCCGTTTCCTCGTAATGAATTTCAGGCAAGCAGAGTGGTTCACCAGTTAAGACAGCAATTTCTCGAGCAATGCCAATTACAGATAAGCAATCCGGGCGGTTGGGTGTTATATCCAAGTCCAAAATTACATCGCCCAGATAGGCACCGAGAGGTACACCTATGGGCGCCTCCGGTGGCAATACCAAAATGCCCTCGTGACTATCAGAGATCCCCAGCTCTTTCTCTGAGCAGACCATGCCCTCAGAAACGACGCCGCGAATTTTAGCCGGCTCTAGCACCACAGCTTCCCCAGTGTGGGGATCTATAAGCCGGGCTCCTATATGGGCAAAAGTCACCCTTTGACCAAGGCTGATATTGGGGGCACCACAAACCGTGGTGACTTGCTCAGCGCCCAGGTTAACCGTAGCTAGCCTAAGGCGGTCCGCATTAGGATGAGGATTTAATGCTACCACCTCCCCTATTACCACATTATCCCAGGTGCCACCTACAGTCTGGATGCCTTTGACTTCCAGACCAGCCATGGTTAGCCTTGCGGCTAGCTCTCCGATAGTGAGCTTTATGTCAACATAATCCTTGAGCCATTTGAGGGAAACTTTCATATTGTCACCTTAAAATTTAGAACTGTCTCAAAACCCTGAGGTCATTGCTATAAAAGAGGCGGATGTCGTCAATGCCATAGCGCAGCATAGGTATACGCTCAACTCCCATGCCGAAGGCAAAACCACTGTAAAGCTCAGGGTCGATATCCACGCGTGCTAGGACGTCGGGATGCACCATCCCCGCCCCTAATATTTCAATCCAGCCGCTGTAGCCACACAGCCGACAGCCAGCTCCATCACACACTGCACATCCGATGGCCACCTCTACGCCGGGTTCCACAAAAGGAAAGTAATCGCAGCGGAAGCGCACTTTCCTTTCCTCACCGAAAAGACAACGGCAAAAGTCAAACAATGTGCCTTTTAAATCAGCCAGGGTGATGCCCTTATCCACAGCCAAACCCTCGACTTGATAAAACATGGATTCATGCGTAGCGTCAGTCGCTTCGTATCGGTAAACTCGCCCCGGCACTATAGCTCTTATTGGCGGACGTTCCCTCTCCATCAACCTAATCTGCATGGGGGAAGTGTGTGTGCGCAAAAGTCTAGCTTTTTCTCCCATGCCCACGTCTATCCATAGAGTAGCAAACATATCTCGCGCCGGATGATGCTGAGGAATATTTAAAGCTTCAAAGTTATAATAATCCCACTCCACGTCAGGTCCCTCAATTACCTGGAAGCCCATGTTTTGGAAAACTTCGCAAATTTCCTTAAGTGTCTGAGTGGTGGGGTGAAGTCGCCCTGTTGGGAGAGGCCGACCCGGCAAGGTAACATCTAATCTTTGGGATTCGCGAGAGGAGGTTAAAAGGGCTTCCTGCAGCAATTTGCCCTTCTCCTCTATGCTCGATTCTAAAGCTCTCTTGATTTCGTTAGCACGGGCACCTACCTCCCGTCGTTCTTCCAGAGGTAAGGTGGCCAAGGAACGTAGAATTTGAGTTAAATTGCTTTTCTTACCTAAGTAGCGGACACGCCACAACTCCAGCTCCCTGGGGTTATTAACTTTATTTAATTCCTCGAGAGCTTGTGCATGAAGGTCTTTGAGTTGTTCCAGCATTGACTGCCACGCAACATTATCCTTATTCAAAAAATCCTGGGATTTTCACGCATAGCGTCATTTCGGGTGGGGTGAGTCAGCTTCAGTTACCGAAGCTACCAGTGTAGCAAAACCTTCAGGATCTTTGACTGCCATCTCGGCCAACATTTTGCGGTCGATTTCTATATTCGATTCTTTTAGCCCGACTATAAACTGACTGTAAGTAAGTCCTCTAGCCCGTGCCGCAGCATTAATGCGCACGATCCACAACCTTCTGAAGTCGCCTTTCCGCTCACGACGATGGCGATAGGAATAATCTAAAGCATGAAGCATGGACTGATTAGCTATGATATAAAGATTGTGCCTGCCAGCCCGATGCCCTTTAGTCAGCTCAAACACCTTTTTATGTCGTCTATGTGTGGTTTTTCCGCTTCTGGCTCGTGGCAAGTTATTCCTCCTTTAATCCTGGGGCGTTACCTTTCTCTCTTTAGCAACAAAATAAACTACTTTCCCTCCCTGCACTATTTGTAGGGTAGAAGCCTCCTTATCCTCTTCACATCCGCCGAGGAAACCGGTATCATTTCATCGTAGAGGCGCTTAGTTCTCGGAGCCTTCTTTCGCCTAAAATGGCTCTTGCCGCATTTAGTGCGCATCAGCTTGCCGCTACCCGTTATATTAAAACGGCTCTTGGCCCCTTTATGGGTTTTAAGTTTTGGCATCTGTTCCTGTCTCCTTAGATTTCTTCTGAGAAACCGGGGATAAGACCAAGGCTATATTATTTCCCTCACTAACAGAGTTGCTTACTACCGCTATTTCCTGGGAGGCTTCAGCTACCTTACGCAGCACCTTCCAACCTAGTTCAGGATAAATAATTTCACGCCCTCTAAACCTTAGCATTAACTTTACTTTATTGCCCTCCTCCAATAGTTTCTTCGTGTTCTTAATTTTTGCCTGTAAATCATGCTCCTCTATCTTGGGTCTTAAACGGACTTCTTTGAGTAAGCCAACTCTTTGGCCCCTCTTCGCCTTGCGTTCTTTTTTAGTTTGCTCGTATTTATATTTACCATAATCCAGAAGTCGGCATACCGGTGGAGCCACCGTTGATGCTACCTGCGCCAAATCGAGGCCCCTCTCATAAGCAATTTGCAATGCTTTCTCTAGAGGCACCACACCCAACTGTTCCCCCTCTTCCCCTATGAGGCGAACTTCCTTGGCTCTGATTCTCCTATTGGTTAATAATTCTTTAACTATGCTCTTTCTACCCCCTGGAACAGTATTTAGGACTTGGCCTCTATAGCTGTCCTTATCCTATTCTTAACCTGTATCACAGTTTCCAAGCCCTGATCCTCGCCGCTCCTTAAGCGAAGCGACACACTGGATGAAGCCATTTCTTTATCACCAACTATAAGCATATATGGGACTTTCTCCAGCTGGGCTTCTCTTATTTTCAAATTCATCCTCTCAGAACGGTCGTCAACGCGAACTCGTATGCCCTCATTTTTAAAATCGCTCTCTATCTTATGTGCATAGCCAATATGGCGATCTGCTATAGGAATTATTATTGTTTGAACCGGCGATAACCATACCGGGAAGGCACCACCATAATGTTCTATGAGGCAAGCTAAAAAACGCTCCATACTACCTAAAACGGTGCGATGTATCATCACTACATTATGCTCCAAGCTATCCTCACCAATATAGCAGACATTAAAGCGCTGTGGCAAATTGAAATCGACCTGGATGGTAGGACCTTGCCAAACATGCCCTACAGCATCCTTGAGTTTAATATCGATTTTAGGCCCGTAGAAAACCCCTTCACCAGGGTCCACTTCATAATGCAAATTAAGTTTCTCTAGAACATGTTTCAAGGATCCTGTGGCTTCTTCCCACATTGAAACTGTGCCAGCATATTTCTCAGGACGCGTTGATAACAACAACTCATACTCTTTAAAGCCAAAGCTAGACATCATGAATTGTGCCAACTTCAGAACTTCCCTTACTTCCTCTTCAACCTGATCAGGTCGGCAAAAAATGTGAGCATCATCTTGAGTAAATCCCCTGACTCTGGCAAGACCATATAATACGCCAGTTCGCTCATACCTATATACTGTGCCTAATTCGGCATATCTCAAAGGCAAGTTGCGATAACTGCGCAATTGGCTTTTATAAATCAAAATATGGCCCAAGCAATTCATGGGCTTTAGCACATACTGCTGTCCCTCAATTTCCATCGGTGAGAACATATAATCCCGATAGAATTCCCAATGCCCGCTAGTTTTCCACAAATCTAGTTTGGCAATATGGGGAGTGTAAACGATGTCGTAGCCTCGCTTGAAGTGCTCCGCCTTCCAGAAGTCTTCAATAATTCGTCGAATCAAAGCACCTTTGGGATGCCAGCAAATTAAGCCAGGTCCTATTTCTTCATGAATACTGAAGAGGTCAAGTTCTTTGCCCAGCTTCCTATGGTCGCGTTTAGCAGCTTCAGCTTGCCGCGATAAATAATCGTCAAGCTCTTTTTGGCCTTCAAAAGCCACGCCGTAGATTCTTTGTAACATGGGTCGCTTCTCATCTCCACGCCAATATGCTCCAGCCAGATGAGTAAGTTTAAATGATTTTACCTCACCCGTAGAGGCTAGATGAGGACCACGACATAAATCGGTGAAAGAACCCTGTTTATAGATAGTCACACGAGGATCAGTGATTTCATTGATAAGCTCCAGTTTATAGGGCTGCGCAGCAAAGAGTTTACGTGCTTTATCCTTACTCATTTCCTCTTTAACAAATGGTGCATCTTGACTGATAATTTCCCTCATCTTGTTTTCAATTACAGGCAAATCTTCCGGTGTTAATGGGCGTGGCAGCTCAAAGTCATAATAGAAGCCATTCTCAATAGTCGGTCCGATGCCAAATTTAGCCTCAGGGAAAAGACATTGTACCGCCTCAGCCATAATATGAGATGCGGAATGGCGCATCAGTTCCAGTTGCTCACTATCTTTCTTTGACTTCATCTCGAATTTCCATTAATCAAACATGCTTTCATCAAAAAATGGGCAGTACTGGACTTGAACCAGTGACCTCTGCGATGTCAACGCAGCGCTCTAACCGCTGAGCTAACCGCCCGTTTGACGATTGTAACAAACATAGCTAAACAGGGCACCCCTCTGATAATATGACAGAAATAGAAGATTACTTATCATTGGGTGGCTTAGAAATTAAACATTGATAAAAATACGATGCCTGCTATGGCTATTCTTTACCTCGTAGTCTTACACCACTGGTGACATTGATCTGTATAGTTTGACCACAATTAGGGCAGGTTACTTCTATAGCCAGAGGCCTTCCCATTACTCTCTCTATAAGTGATGTTACTATAGAATCTATATTATCCAGCCTCTCATCTAACATATCAAGTCGTTTAATTACCTGCCCTATATCACGGTCCTGATTGGCTTGTTTACTTAGCTTAGCTCTATCTTGTGAAACCAATTTATAAACTCTTCTCTACAACGCCTAATGATTCTAGCTCAGTTTTATCTTCCTTCATCAACTTTTCTACTTGTTCGGAGACAGTGCGTTCCAAATACTTACGGAATGCTTCCCGCGCTGCTGGGGATGACCTTACCGCGTCCTTTACTCTCTGCCATTCACTCGAGATCACTTCATTCACCTGCTCAACACTTATGGGCTGCTTGGCTTGCCACAATTCTTCTATCCTATCCAAAATCCTGCTTGTCATAGCCCTCTTGATGCGGTCAAAAGAAAGTATCTCCTCCGGACTATATGGTTGCCCCTCTTTTTTTTCTTCTCTTCTTTCAGTCACGGTGCACTACCTCCGCTCAGATTTATTTGACTCACTATCATAAGCTTAGCAGCACGACTTGTCAAGGTATTGGATGGCTGACCACATGTATGTAACAGTGGACTATGAGTTTCGGCAGTTTTTTTAATATACACAATGAGAACAACGTGACTTACTACGAAGAAGGGAGTAAAAAGTAAGATTTTAGCAGCAAGAAGGGATTATGAGAGAAGCGCCAGAATACAGAGTAGTAATCCTTAAAATAAAATGTCAGATATTTTCAAAGGCCCAATTGTCCCACTTTCGCTGACTACATATACCTACTTACCTCTTCCGGAAAGCAGGAACAAGCCCCCTAAATGTCCTTTAACCCTTGTCTCAATTATGTCTCTTTGTGGCTGCCAATACACAATCACCCCTCTAGTTTCAAGGCCTCATCTATTTGCCCGGCTCTTTTGTTGCGATTTAAGCTTCTACCCAAGATATCTTGATGTGCTTTTCGGTTAGCGGTAACGCACATTCCACTTGTTGCACAAAGCCATGACAAAGTTCTTTGTATTCGTGTCTGACTCCGTATACAAATCTGCTAGAAAACCATGCAATAGTTCACCACCTGTCATTCCGTCGACCGGTTGGCTTGGGCCAGGTAAATTAATGTACACTATCTCCGTCATGACTTTTTGATACTCTATTGACTGTGGCATAAAATCACCTCCATTTCGAATATTTTTTGGCTCACATTAGCTTAATTTCTTCCCTTAAATCCATAGCATCCTAAGCATTAGCTGGTATTTTGCGTTGGCAGTCTGCTACTTCTTCTTACCAATGTCATAAGAAGCCCCACCCCCTGACTGCACGTAACGCACATTCCACTTGTTGCACAAAGCCATGACAAAGTTCTTCGTATCCGGGGCCGATGTTGTATACAAATCCGCTAGAAAACCATGCAATAGCTCACCACCTGTCATTCCGTCGACTGGCTGGCTTGGACCAGGTAAATTGATATACACTATCTCCGTCATTAGTTTGTGATACTCTATTGACTGTGGCATAAAATCACCTCCATTTCGAATATATTTTCTGGTTCACATTAGCTTAATTTCTTCAAAAACAAGTGAAATTGCGAAACGATTATTCTCTCACCTCCTTCTTGGTACTTTCGATTCTTTAAATCCATATAGTCTTAGGCTTGGCTAGTGCTTCAAGTTACTAGTTTAGTATCATCTCCGCGTATTGATTTTTGACCTCGAAGGGTGTACATTATTTCTAAGAAGGGAGGTGTCTGGAAATGCCGGATGTAGAGATTGGTAAGGTGACGGAGTTCTTTGCGCGGCCTGTAGTAGCTGGTGTGGAGCTAAGCGGCACATTGAAAATAGGTGATAAGGTCCATATTAAGGGCAGCACTACAGATATGGTACTGACGGTGGAGTCCATGCAAATTGAGCGTGTTAACATCACCGTGGGTAAGCCTGGTGACATCATTGGTATAAGAGTTCCTGACAGAGTAAGGCGGGGTGACAAAGTTTACAAAGTCACTGAATAGCCTTAAGTAGATTTGCCATTTCAATAGCACTCACCGCAGCAGCAAAGCCTTTATTGCCCTCTTTAGCCCCCGCTCTCTGTATAGCCTGCTCCAAAGTATCGGCTGTGATTATGCCTTGTATTACCGGTAGGCCAGTATCTAAGCCCACCCTGCCAATTCCCCTGTTTACCTCGGAAGCAACATACTCAGAATGGGGGGTGCCACCACGAATCACCGCGCCAAGGCATATTATGGCATCGTACTTGTTACTCTGTGCTAATTTTTTGCTTATAAGCGGGATCTCTAGACAACCCGGAGTCCAGGCAATATCGATGTCCCCCTCAGCGACACCGTGGCGCAGTAAAGCGTCCTTTGCTCCCTCAAGCAGCTTCATGGTTATTAACTCATTAAAACGAGAAACAACCA
>JBEKTM010000041.1:0-11942 GCA_049516035.1 Dehalococcoidia bacterium | reverse complement strand
TTACAGTTGATGGTCAGGGTATCTCCGGGACGTGCCGGCTCTTTGAACTTTGCTCGAAGCTTACCTCCGGACAGCCAGCTTTGGCCAAAAGCCGAAGTCATCATCTCCGATACATAAGCCAAGCTAAGCATACCATGAGCAATAGTCCCACCCAAAGGAGTCTTAGCAGCAAAAGACTTGTCTATATGGATGGGATTAAAATCACCCGATGCCTCGGCGTAAAGCTTAATCTTCTCCTGGGTGATATGTTTCACCACCGGATTAAGAGCTTTCCCTTGTTGAATATCTGTGAGCATTTCTTCCTTAGGCGGGCAATGCTATAGTTGCCCTCCCCGACTGCACCTTTTCTTTGCCTTTGTCAAGAACCTCGAGCTCCAGGATTAGCATACTCATTTTGCCCCGAGCTATCTTTTGTGTCACTCCTATGTGACACTCTATAGTGGTGCCAATGGGCACTAGTTTGAAAAACTCTAAATCCTGTGAAGCATGTATAGCGATAGTGCCCGGCGGCAGGGGAACAGACTTTGTCATAGCAGCTATGGCACAGGCTGTAATGGCCAACGGGGGGACAAATCCCACACCTGCGCCATCCACAGCTTTTAGATATTTGGAAACGAAGGAGGCATTCAATTCATAAGTGGCAGGGGGGAATTTGTAACCGGGTGTTAGCTCTTCATAGCTTATAGTTTTGTCCGGCATTTGATTCGTTCTCGATACATCGGTATACTATGTATCTTAAATTATACACTGCCCCTGATTCTTGTCAACATCTTGTACTCGTTCATATGATTGGTGACACCTCTTTTCCGTCATTGCGAGGAGCCTTTTCTCTTCGTCGTTGCGAGGAGCATGGCGACGAAGCAATCTCTAAGCGAGCCCAATTTGTTGGGTGATTGTATTTTATGAATCAGGCTTTAAATGACCCTGTCCACACAGGATACTCTGAATTAATGGGAAATGTAAGTAAAGAAGAGGCTATCGAGCAAAGTTTAGGGGCTGCACCGGATTTTCTCTAGTTTACTGGGAAGTGGGCTCGGCAGGATTCGAACCTGCGACCAACCGGTTATGAGCCGGCCGCTCTGCCCCTGAGCTACAAGCCCATTCTTTCGGCCATGAAAGGTTCCAGTTTTCATGGCAACCAAATTTGTGTGGAGCGGGAGACGGGATTCGAACCCGCGACACCCTGCTTGGAGGGCAGGAACTCTACCACTGAGTTACTCCCGCGAGACTGAACCTATTTTACCTCAAATCTCACGGTTGGTAAACAAGAGAGGGGGAAACTGCTCGATAATCTCATTCTGAGGAGTCTCGATAAATCGGGGCAAAGAGTCTCTAGGCCTACTACAAAACAGATATTATGTCCCGGAATAAGGTGGATGCCAGCGAGACTTCATACTCAAGCGAACAGCAGTAGGGGAACAAGGACTGCAGGAATGATTATGATTAATGCAACCATTGATATTGCAAATATCACTATGCCGGCAATGTTCCAGGGCCTCTGCGTACTCTTGAAGTGCTCAATGCTGTCCCATTTTTTATTTCGCCATGCCCACTCATTTCCCTTTATGCCAAGAACGATGGCCCAGGCAAAACTAAAAACGGGAATAAGACAGAGTAGCGATATCAAAACACCATTACAGACTCCCCATATCCAGGTTAAGCCGAATCCTCCCCAGCTCCACCCCTTAACTTCCTCTGGTACTGTGGCTAATTCGCCTTGTCCTGATGTATTTTCTGGTGTTACCCCAACCTTAAGGTTCTGTCCGCACTGCGGGCAAAACTTGGCGTCCTCGCTTACTTCTTTCCCACATTTTGGACAAAATGGCATAGCTTCACCTCCTGTCGCTTTGATACCCTCATTTCTTTGTTATTCCTGCTAAATCTCCTATTACGTTAATCAGTGATTGCCCTGTGGGAATAACTATCTTGGAATTATTCATTAGAGCTACCTGTGCCACTTCCAGTTGCTTTAGAATCTGGGCTTCGTCCTTGAAGTATTTTTGAGCTGCCGTGTTCACCAACCTTATAGCTTCAGCCTCACCTTCTGCTACCAATATCTTAGACTGTTTTTCACCGTCTGCCTTCTTAATTGCAGCCCTTCTCACACCATCCGCCTCTGTCTCGGTAGCAGTGGCAAAGTCTATAGCCGCTATCTTTTTGTTGTTAGCCACAACTACGTTGTTCATAGCCTCTTGAACACTGCCGGGAGGGTTAATCTCTTTCAACTCAGTTCTTACTATTTCAATCCCCCAGCTTCGCGTTTCTTTTGTAAGTTGTTCGTAGAGGGACTGGTTTATCTTGCCTCTCTCGCTGTTCGCTTCCATCAGGTTCATTGTCCCGATGATGTTTCTCAAGGTGGTTCTGGCAAGGGCAACAATCTGAACTTTGTAGTTGTAGACATTATACTCGGAAGCTTTGACGCTCTCTTCATCTATCTTGACCTTGAAGTAGACCTGGGCGTCTACATTGGCGTTGAGGGCATCCTTCGTAATTATCTCCTGTCCACCTGCATCAACCATCATCTCTGTAATGTTCACTCTAATCAGCTTCTCAATACCGAATGGCATGATTAAAATCAGTCCAGGATTAGCAAACCTCTTGTACTTGCCAAACCTCTCCACCAAACCTCTGGCTATAGGTCTCACAGTTTTAATCGAGGTAACGAGTGCTATGAACGCAAGTATTCCAAATACTGTCCAGAACACCATCCAACCTACTGACATTGATAAACCTCCTTGTAACTATTTCTTTTCGCCTTTATTTCGCTGCTTTTGTTATTTTCCTATTGCCCTAATCATGTCTCTTTCATGCTCCCTCCTGCCCTTCTGATACATCATAAGAGAACTAGTGAGACCTGTCAATACAGCTTTTTACGGTGTTTGATTAATAGGCAGATGTTCAAAGCCAGATTGTTCACAAGGCAGGAGGGGGTGTCTCCTAGGGACATTGGTGCTACCTAAGCCTAATCACGAAGATGTTGGCTCATAGAGAAAATCAAGTTAGGTTTAGATTCTAGGCAAATAGACTTATCACCTGAAAAGTGCTCTCGCTATGATGAATTAGAGAGGTTTCAAGCTGAACCAGAACTGAGAGGTTGGGCTGTTAGTTTTCCAGTAGTAAGAGGGAAAAGATTGACCGTTTGCTGCACGCGGTGGTAGCATGTAACCATTAGTGCTAGGTATTAAGTATATTCGCAGTGGTAACTACCGAAATCAAGGGGACAACGATGCGAAGCAGCTCAAACAATCCTCTAACCAATAAACTTGTTGCAGGAGTCACGGAGCAAGCCGTTTTTGACGCTGTGACAAAATCTGGTTACCCCCTGCAACTGCAGATTGCGGACCAAATACGCAAGAGGTTTAAGGCTGATGAGGAATATTCCTATGACATTGTCGAAGAATGGAGCTACATTCACAAGGATTCAGGTGAGATTAGAACCATAGACATAATGGTACAGAAGAAGCTTTGGAGCTTCAGCGAAGGCCAACCCACCACAAGACCGAATCTAGCCCTACTTATAGAATGCAAACAATCCAACATGCCTTATATCTTCTTCCTTTCTTCAAGCAAGCCATGGATGCCGAATTTCCCGTTACTAGCTGGTCTCCGTTCCAATTACATAACCATATCAACTGATGATACTCCAGAACAGTGGAGTCTCCCCATCTTGTCAGCCCTCACGGTAGATGAACACCCTTTCCTAAACGAACCTGAGCATTGTGTGTCGTTTGCGAAGTGTGAACGTAAGGGACGGGGATTAGAGTTATCTGGTGAGCATGTGTTCAAAGACATCTTGTTACCCATTCTGAGAGCAATGCAACACTTTCGAAGCGAAGAAACCCCAGCAGAAACTGTACACTATCTTGACTGCCACCTTACTTTAGGCATAGCCGTTCTTGATGCTCCCATGGTCGGTGTTGAGGTATCTGACCAAGGCCAAGTATTAACATTTATGCCGTGGGTAAGGGCCTTGAGACACGAAACAGCTGAAGACCTTGACCACTTCGTGAGTAGACTATATGCTGTTGATATTGTTCACAAAGACTTCTTTGAATCATATCTTGATGAGCATGTATTCCCTTTTGCCGATGATATTGCCAGATTGGTCAAGAAGCACCAAGAAATCATCGCTACGGGAAAGGCATTTGTGAGTGGATTTGGGCGGAACCCACGAACCAAGGATTTGGAGCAGCGTCTACAGCCACCTACCCACAAAAAAGCAACCAGACGAAAGTAGGTTACGGGAAGGATTACGATTTCGCTCTCTTATCATAGCTCTGTATGGGGGTAGGTTAACGAGTGGTCTATAGAGAAAAACCCAATGTGGGGTGCTATTACGAGCTAACATCATCATAGGAAAGTATGAATGAGAAATAGACATATCACTAGATTCGGTTCGCCTTTGACCGGCTCTGGAGCACTCTATTGTGCGTGTGACCAAGAAGGCCTTCTTCGGATGGACGTAGATATGCAACTTGAACAGCTACGGGCAAAGGGCAGGTTAATCACTCCAGATATTAAGGCTAAAGTTAGGAGTACCGTAGAACAGAGAAGGGCGGAATACAATGACAAAGTAAATCAGATAGGCGTTCCCGATAGACTTAAAAGACTGTTCTTAATAACAAAGAAAACTGAAGTCGAACAATATTGTCGAAATATTGTGCTTTCAGAGTACGATTTGTTCTTGTTGATCCATAACTGCTCTCAAATCCACTTTACGCACCGTTCCAAGTTCAAGCAATATGTACCTGAGCATTTAATCGTGTCCCATACTGACAGAGATGAAATGAAAGCAGGAAATCCAAAGAAATTCTTGACAAAGACTCACGCCACCTTGCTGGAACGCAGATATATCCACGTGCACTTATTCGAACACGGCTCAGAGTGGCACTGCCTTTATTTCAGCCATCAGGACATTGAACCAACGAGTATGAACCATTGGAAATACGGTTGCCATTTACACTACATAAGTTATCTGTGGCCAAGACTAAGGAAGAGGTGGATTTGGTATAAATTCAACAAACGCTTTACTGAGATATCGGGCAGCCTACATATAAGATTCGAGCCTTTCGAATTCCCCAGCCTAGGCGAAGCTAAACAAATAGACCAAAACGATAGAAGTACAGTACCGCCCTGGGCAGTCAGTTTTGACACCAGTCTTGCTTCTGAGTGCGGTTCAGTTCCATTACCAGTAGCACACATGGCAACTAGAGGATTATGGGTAGTGAAAGTGTCTCTGCCATTCAAATCAATAGGACGGTTCTTATCCAGCAATAAGCGTATCTAACGACAGCTCAACGAGACACTTGCCTCAATGACTGGCAAAAAAGAAAAAGCGTGCCAGAAGGCTAGCTTTAGCAGCGCGGCTTTACGTTATCTTTTACCCAGCCTACTATGCTATCGAGAGAAGTGCCTGGTAAAAATATTTCTTTGATTCCCAGTTTCTTAAGTTTGGAAATGTCTTCTTCAGGAATAATGCCGCCACCTATGACCATTATGTCATCTGCTTTGTTGGCTTTTAGCAACTCGAGCACCCGCTTAAATAAGTACATATGAGCCCCGGAGAGCGCGCTTAGCCCGATCAGGTCAACATCCTCTTGTAGCGCCGCAGCGACAATTTGCTCTGGCGTCTGATGCAAGCCGGTATATACCACCTCAAACCCAGCATCTCGATAAGCCCTGGCTATAACCCTGGCTCCTCGGTCATGCCCGTCCAGGCCCGGCTTGGCTACTAAAATTCGTATCTTACTTCCTGAGTTCACCATATTTCCTTTTCCTTTAGATACTGTCATTCCAGGCTTCATAACTCCCCTTACCCCTCTTATCTTAAGAGGGGAATCTTAAGAACAGAGTTTAATAGAATCCAGGGTCTCGATACTCACCAAAAATATCTCTCCAAACATCACAGATTTCCTGCTCAGTAGTGTATTCCCTCACTGCCTCTATCACATAGGGCATTAAGTTTTTGTCCGTCTTGGAAGCAGCGCGCAGGTCCTTCAAAATTTGAACCACCTTGCGGTTATCCCTCTCCTTTTTCACTTTCTGCAGCCTGGTAATCTGTTTTTCTTCGACCGCTTCATCTATTCTTAGTGTCTCGGGAGGAGCCTTTTCTTTAACAACATATTTATTCACCCCCACCATGACCTTCTCCCCTTTATCTATTTGCCGTTGGTAATGATAGGCAGCATCGGCAATCTCCATTTGGGGAAAACCCTTATCAATAGCCGCAAGCACACCTCCCATACTGTCTATCTTATTTATGTATTCCCAGGCCTTTTCCTCCATCAGTTTGGTCAAAGACTCTACGAAATAAGAGCCGGCCAGGGGGTCTATGGTGTTAGTGACACCTATTTCATCGGCGAGGATTTGCTGGGTGCGCAGAGCAATGGTAGCAGCAAATTCAGAGGGCAAAGCCAGGGTCTCATCCAGAGCGTTGGTATGTAGAGACTGTGTCCCACCCATGACCGCAGCCAGTGCTTCAGTGGTAGTCCTTACAATATTATTGTAGGGCTGCTGGGCGGTTAGAGAACAACCTGCTGTTTGAGTATGAAACCTCATCCACCAGGAGCGAGGATTCTTAGCCTTGAACCTATGTCGCATAATCTCAGCCCACATCCTTCTCGCTGCCCTGAATTTGGCAACCTCTTCAAAGAAATCGAGATGAGAATTAAAGAAGAAGGATAGACGGGGGGCAAAGGAATCAACATCCAGCTTCTTTCTTTCCATGACATCCTGGACATAGGCTATCCCGTCAGCCAGGGTGAAAGCCAATTCCTGGATAGCAGTGGAACCTGCCTCCCGAATGTGATAGCCGCTAATGCTGATAGGATTCCACAGGGGAACATGATGGGTACCGAACTCGATGGTATCGCTTATCAGCCTGATTGATGGCTCGGGCGGGAGCATAAATGTCTTCTGGGCAATAAATTCCTTGAGCATATCGTTTTGGATTGTGCCTCCGATTTTGTCCCAGCTTATCCCTGTTTTATCGGCAACAACCAGATACATCGCCCACAGTATGGAGGCAGGGGGATTAATAGTCATAGAAGTAGTGACACTATCCAGGGGAATCCTATGAGTCAGAATCTCGAAATCTCTCAGGGTGTCAATAGCCACGCCACATCTTCCACACTCACCCCTGGCTCGGGGCGAATCGCTATCATATCCCATCAAAGTGGGGAAATCGAAGGCAGTGCTCAGCCCCGTCTCGCCTTCCTTAAGCAGGTGATGCCATCTTTTGTTGGTATCCTCGGCACTGCCCATCCCGGAGAACATGCGAAATGTCCATTCCCTCCCTCGATACATGGTGGGTTGACACCCTCTGGTAAAGGGGAAAATGCCGGGGTAGCCGATATCCTTGGCAAAATCCAGGTCCTTGATATCTTCCGGGGTATAAATTTCCTTTATCTCAAGGTCGGAAACGGTGGAAAATCTTTTTCCCTTTTCAGCCTTTTGCCTTCGGGCTTTTCCTACTTCTTTTTCCCATCCCTTCTTGCCCTCCTCCACTTCTTGCAAGATTTTCTCTGTAAACATAATCAGCCCCTTTACTTTACACCCAATACCTGGCGGGCAATTGTCCACCTCTGCATTTCCGAGGTTCCTTCGTAAATCTCAGTTATTCTCTGGTCGCGGTAGTAGCGTTCCACAGCAAAGTCTTTAGTATAGCCATAGCCACCAAATATCTGAACGGCTTTGTGGCAAACCCTATGGGCTGCCTCGGAGGCAAAAAGCTTGGCCATTGCCGCTTCTTTAGGAGGAGCATGCCCTTCTTTTTTGGTTAACCAGGCAGCCCTGTAAATCAGCAACCGGGCAGCGTCTACTTCTGTAGCCATATCGGCAATCATCCACTGGATTGCTTGCAGGCGAGCAATTTCGGCACCGAATTGTTTCCTTTCCTTGGCATAGGTCACGGCGGCATCATAAGCAGCTTGAGCAATACCCAGTGCTTGAGCAGCTATGCTGACCCTGCTGGCGTCTATGCCTTCTAGAGCTACCTTGAAGCCTTTCCCTTCCTCCCCTAACATATTAGCCACAGGTATTTTACAATCATCAAAGATAAGCTCCGCCACCGAAGCCGGGTGTAGTCCCATTTTTCTCTCTATTTTGCCCACAGAGAAGCCCTTAGTACCTTTATCCACGACAAAGGCACTGATGCCACGATAGCCCAGCGATTTGTCTTTCGTAGCAAAGGTGGTGACAAAATCAGCCTCAGCGCCATTACTTATGAAAATCTTCTGGCCATTCAGAACATAATAATCGCCCTGCCGGGCGTATTTTGTCTCCATAGCCGCGACATCACTGCCAGCCATAGCCTCAGTTAAGCCAAAGGCCACTATCGCCCCATTAATGACACGAGGGATGTAGCGCCTTTTCTGCTGTTCAGTGCCATGCATGACGATGGGATACATACCCAGACCCAGGCTCACGAGATATGCAACGCCTATACCGGCACAGGCACGGGAAATCTCCTCAGTGGCTATGGCAAAAGTCACTTCGTCCCCGCTTCCCCCATATTCTTCGGGAAAGTGCACACTACATAACCCGGCATCTGCCATCTTTTTGACAACATCATGGGGGAACTTCTCTGTCTCATCCCATTCAGCAGCGTGGGGTGCGATTTCTCCGGCACAAAAATCCCGCACCATGGCTTGGAACATCTTTTGTTCTTCGGTAAGCTCAAAATCCATTTCTCGCTCCTCTCCAGGTTATTTTAAAACCTTTTTGTTGAAGGGTAATCAACAACCATTGATTATCTACAGCGTCTCTGAACTTTTGTGGGCTGTAAAGGCTGATTTTACTACCCAGCACTAACCATGGTCAATTTTTCCCCTGTGTCTGAATGCAGCCTCGCCATCCTCACAAGCTTTCCCTTATCGTCTCAAAACTCGCCAGAAGCTATTGGGCAATCCCCTTCAAAATCCACCTTGTTGCCTTAATTATGTCTTTGAATCATGAACTAGTTCAAATAGCTGGGTGACACCTCATATGTTCGCAACCTTAAGTAATAACCCTCCGTGTCATTGCGAGCCTCGACTTGTCGAGGCGTGGCAATCTCATTCCCCGCCAAGTCCACCGAGATTGCTTCGTCGCCTTCGGTTCCTCGCAAAGACAGAAGGAAGGATTGCGGAGCCTGTTCCGAAGCGTAAGCGAGGAATCTCGCTCCCCGCAATGACAAAAAGGAAATGTCACCAAGATACTAAACAAGGGCAAAGCATTGACGAACGGAGCTTTTTGTATTAGATTTACGCTCGGTATGTATATTTTAATAAACAAAAGCGAGGACATCGAGACTTGGCTTGAGTGCCCTAACTTTATATAGAAAGAGGAAGGACTTATGAACCTGGTTTGGATATGCGTTATATCTGCAATCATCGGGGGATGTACTGTCGGCTACTTTGCCCGCTACATCCTAAGACAACCTGCGGGAACAGAAAGAATAAGAGAACTATCCAGTGCTATTCAGGAAGGAGCGATGGCTTTTATCCGCCGGGAATATCGCACGGAGACTATTGTTGTAATTATCGTCGCCATAATCTTAGGCCTTCTCGGCTTGGCTACCCCTGATTTGGGCTGGAAAGCATCGGTGTGTTTCATCTTCGGTGCCATCTGCTCTCTAGGCGCCGGCTATATTGGCATGAACATATCAATCAGGTCTAATGGGAGAACCACAACCGCAGTGCAAAAAAGCTTAAACCAGGGGCTGCGTATCGCTTTTCGTAGCGGCGCTGTGATGGGGCTAACCGTAGTCAGCATTGGTATCGCCGGTTTGTCCATCGTTTACTTTGTTTTTCATAATGACCCATACTTTCTGGCTACAATTCCAGCTTACGCTACCGGAGCTTCACTGGTTGCCCTGTTCGCCAGGCTCGGTGGTGGTATTTTCACCAAGGGGGCTGATGCCGGTTCTGACCTGGTAGGTAAAATCGAGGCGGGAATCCCTGAAGATGATCCGAGAAATGCTGGCGTTATCGCTGACTTTGTTGGTGATAATGTTGGTGATGTGTGCGGTGTGGGTGCTGATCTTTTCGAGACTTATGTTGAAGCGAACATCGCTGTCATCACTTTGTCTGCTTTGGCGGTTGGGGTTGGCATAGTTACCAACGCCCAGACTGCCTGGTATCTTCCTATGTTAATCTCGGCTGGTGGCATCATTGCTGCCATAATCGGCAGTTTTATGGTCAGAGTTGGCGAGAAGGCGGAGGTAGGAGTTCTCTCCAGGGCACTCCGAAACGCCTCCTGGGTTGCGACTGCATTATCTGCCGTGTTTTCTTTTCTCATTATATACTTTCTGCACGCTGACCTAAGAATCTTCTGGGCCCTTCTTGCCGGCCTGATAGTCGCTGTGATAATCGGGGAGGCCACCAACTATTATACTTCGGCTGACTTCAAACCAACCAGGGAGATTTCACAAGCAGCAACTATTGGTGGCGGAGCGACTATGGTCCGTGGCTTTGCTGTTGGCCTGATGAGCAATTGGCCAGTGGTTCTAGCAACAGCCATAGCCATTGTCATTGCCTTTAAGTTTGCCAGCTTCTATGGGGTAGCCATAACCGCTGTTGGCATGCTCTCCACGCTGGGTATAACGTTAGCCTGTGATTCTTATGGACCTGTAGTTGACAATGCCGGTGGGATTGCCACTATGGCAGGATTACCAGCTGAGTTACGAGAAAAGACCGATGCTCTAGACTCCGTAGGTAACACCACCAAAGCTACAGCCAAAGGTTTTGCCATTACTTCGGCTGTGACGAACGCTCTGGGTTTAATCCTTTCTTACGGGGTGGCGGCAGGATTGGTAACAGTCTCCGGGGGGAAAATAGTGGCGGCACCAGAGCTAAACTTATTGAGCGCACCGGTTATCGTTGGTGTCATTATAGGTGCTCTCATACCTGCTGTCTTTGTTGCCATGGCAATGAAATCAGTAGGGGTAACCACGGGGCTTATTGTGGAAGAGGTGCGGCGGCAGTGGCGTGAGATACCAGGCTTGAGAGAGGGCAAGGCAAGAGCTCAATATGGTAAGTGTGTAGACATCTGTACCGGTGCAGCACTGAAACAAATGCTGGCTCCGTCAATCATGACCATAGTCACGCCTGTCCTTGTCGGAATAATACTGGGCAAATTTGCTCTTGGTGGTTTCCTTCTCGGCTCCCTTGCCATTGGCTTTATCTTAGCTAACACCCTAAACAACGCCGGGGGTGCCTGGGATAATGCTAAGAAATATATTGAAGCCGGTAACTTTGGTGGCAGGGGGTCAGATGCCCACAAGGCAGGAGTGGTGGGGGATACCACCGGTGACCCCATGAAGGACACCGCCGGGCCGTCACTTAATATTATGCTCAAGTTGATGGCGGTAATCTCGCTATTGCTGGCACCGGTATTAATGAATTTTGTCGGTCTGATAAAGCTAGGCTAGCTTTCTTTTTGAGAGGCATCTGGTGTTGATGCTACAATTAAAGCATCATGCCCGAGGCCATATTTATCAAGGGTGCCCGAGAGCACAATCTTAAGGATATAGACGTCGTTATCCCCAGGAACAAACTGGTGGTTATCACCGGTGTTTCTGGCTCAGGAAAAAGCTCTCTGGCTTTCGATACCATATATGCCGAGGGGCAGCGCCGCTATGTAGAGTCTCTTTCGGCCTATGCCCGCCAGTTCCTGGGGCAGATGGAGAAACCGGACGTTGATTACATTGAAGGACTTAGCCCGGCTATATCCATTGACCAGAAAGGGCCGCCCCATAACCCCAGATCTATTGTGGGCACGTTGACTGAAATCTATGATTACCTGCGCCTGCTGTTTGCCCGCATTGGACATCCCCATTGCCCCGAATGCGGCAGGGAAATCGCGCGTCAGACAGTGCAACAAATTGTCGACGCCGTCAAGGAAATACCTCAAGATAGCCGCATCATGATTCTGGCACCTTTGGTCAGGGACCGTAAAGGTGA
>JBEKTM010000040.1:0-12378 GCA_049516035.1 Dehalococcoidia bacterium | reverse complement strand
ACCAATTTTATTTCCCGATTGCTAAATCGCAACCGTTCCAAAATGTTTGCAGTTATAGCTGCTCCCTGTTTGGCATGCCCTAAAAATCTGGCTCTACCTGTATCATCAATAGACTTTGTTATTGGTTTGGCAATATCATGGAAGAGCCCACCTAACTTGAGTAGAACCTTATGATTGCTTCCGCTGGAGACTTCCTCGGACAAGTGGCTGTCTATCGCATCAGACCAGGGAGCAGTAGATAGCATATCGTCGTTGCTGTACTCCCAATCGCTTTCTCTGAGGAGAAATTCTACCGCAGCTACCGTCTGTAGAGAGTGCTCGAAGACATCCCAGAAGTGCACTGTTGGTTGCTCTACTCCCTTGCCCTCCGCTAACTCGGGGACTAGAGCGAGAAGCAAGCCAAGTTTATCTAAGTATCTCAGATAATAAGCAGCTCGGGGCAGAGTGAGCAAACGAAGTAGCTCTTCTCTAACCCTCTCCCCGGGGACTTCGGTGATAGCTTGAGAATAGCGAAAGATTAGGGATTCTGTGTTTGACTCTATAGTGAAGTCAAGTTCGGCAGCCAACCTCACTGCCCGCAAGAGCCTGGCGGCATCGGCTTCAAATATTTGCTCGCTTACCCCCCGCACTATTCTATCTCTCAAATCCTTCTCGCCCGAAAAGGGGTCAATAAGCTTCAGGAGAGGTCGCTTTTCAACTAGAGATTTTGCTGATTTTCGCGAACTCGTGGTGGTGGCTGTGCTGGCAGTGACAAATTGGCTGAGTTCCAGAGCCATGGCATTGATGGTAAAATCGCGGCGGCCAAGATCCGATTCAATATCTCCAGTAAAAGAAGAGAAATCAAAATGCCACTCTGCACCACGTAATTCTTGCTTTTGTGAGGTCTTTCCAGGCTGCTTATCTTCGATTACCACCGCTCTAGCCACATTGTTGACATCGTCAAGGAGCACAAATTTGCCTCCTATTTCTTCAGCCACTTTCCGGGCAATGGTTATGGCGTCACCGTTTACAGCAATATCTATATCGTTGGTCTCTCTTTTCAAAAGCCAATCACGGATGAAGCCCCCCACGATATAGCCTTGCTTTTTCTGTGTAGCTAACAGGTGAGATATCTTAGCCAGGATGACAGGCAATTCGCCACTTCTTATGGAGGACATGACAGGGCATTATAGTTTGGGCAACAGGAATTGTAAAGGTCTATTGGCTCCGATTCCGTCGGAACGGTGTTATTTTGGCTTACGAATTGAAATGCATTTCACCAGGATGACGTCTGCTAGGGAGAGGATAGGTCGAGCTAATTCATCTGCTATCCTTAGAATACCATAGGAAATAGAGAGTCAAAGACTCGACAGCTTGTTAAGTCAAGCGATTTCAACAATTCAAAGGCCGAGTACCTTCTTGGGATTCTCGTAGTAGAGTTTTCTGAGAATTTCTCTGTCCAAATTGAAGCCTTGATGTACCTGGTCCGACATTCCAAACTCGCAGGTAAATTGCGCCTTTTGACAAAGGTCAATTTCACACCGTATCCTCTGATAGAGCCAGTCGAGGTCATTAGTTGCAAAATACAAAATAATATCCGAACCAAACAGGATTCTGTCCTGGTACTTTATAACAAAATTCCTTATCGTCTCTAGATCCTGCTTTAGGTAGTAGTGGTACGCCGTAATACCGCTACCCTGGGAGAGGTCGGTATATAAATTGGGGTGTTTGTCCAGGAGTTTAGCGATCACGTCAAGATGAATTCCTTGCATTAATGTATTCCCATAATGAGCAAGAATGAAGGTGACTTCTGGGAAATCTGAAAATACTTGGTCCAACTGGTTTTGTAGTTCGGGAATGTTAATAAGACTACCGTGGATCAAAACCGGGACGTGATATTCAGCCGCCTTCTGGTAGACCTTGTACATGTTTTCCGAATTGAGAGGCTCGTCGTAATAATCTGGGTGCCCTCCGATTAGCTTTATTCCCTTTGCCCCTTCAAGAATGTACTGCTCGACCAGCTCGGCAGCATGGGGATCAGCTTCATCAATTGTGCAAAAGGGTATAATTTGGTCAGGATAATGCTTAGCCCACATCATCAAGAATGCCCAATGAACCTTGTAGAACCTGTTGTTGGGTGGCGAACCGGTGGGGACAAACACGACTTTAGAAATGCCGAAACAACCAGCGGCCTTTAAGAATAAGTCGATATTACCTGTGACCCAGTAGTGTTCATGCATATCAATTTTGCCGTAGAGCCCGTCGAGGTACACTTTATCTTTAACGGCAAGGAATTGTTCTGAGATCTGCCTCGCTTTTCTCATATTTATTCTGTCATTACTCTGAGCAAAAGTGGGGATAAGATTCAGTATTTTAGCAAAGGCAAGATAGGGATCTTCTACTGGCTCAAAAAAATCGTCTTTATTTGGAGCTATTCCATTGGCGACAAATAAATCTTGTAAATACTCGCCCAAGTGCTGTGGGTACGGGCGCAAGTCACGAACAGCCAGAAGACTAGAGCTGACTACGGCGATTACAAGCAGGACGAGAAGTGACTTTCTAACCATGTCTCGCTCTTGCCAAATAGGTCCTCAGGGCGACCGGTATAACCCGTGTTCTCTCACGTAATGTAGTGAAGACAACAACCAAGTGCCAGCTATTACGAACAGACTGTCTAAACAACATCTCCTTGCTGGGTGATAATCAGCGACTGCTATGGATTGTCCCCTTTGTCTTTTCGTCGCTGTCTCCAAAGGCTAAAGTTTCTATCTTAGCTGGTTCGATCGGGTTTCGGGCTGATTTTATACCACAATTAGGGCATGGTCAATTTGGTTTCTTTGTTGGTCTCCAACTTGCCGAAACTATTGCGATATCCGTACAACAAAGAAGATGACTCCTCTTCTACCTCCGTGTGAACGCAAACTGGTAGGAAGTTCCCTTGGTTGCCTTTGACCTCCTCAACATGGTGGCTTTACCAGGTATGGGAAACTATTGTAGCTTTCTGACGCAAGTTCTTACTTGTTGCAGGAGCGAGAGGCGCCACCCTTCTATGCTCTCGCCTGTCTTGCATGGCAGTGTTATCTTGGCTTATAAATTGGAGTACATTTCATCAGGATAACGTCTGCTAGGGAAGGGAAAGGTCGGGCTAATTTATCTAGTGTCTTCAAGAGAGTATAAGAAATAGAATGAGGAAGTTTGAAAAGAAAACTACCCCACAAGGGAAGTCCAAAAAAGAGTGATATTCCCTTTGTTTTCTTAATTTCAAAATGCTGCTTCACCAAGCTGCTTAGGAATGGGTAATCAAATTTATATTTGTGGTCCGGTGGTAGTTCCCAGGGCTTCCTTTCCTTAGCCAGAGAGGGGGCCAGAAACTTTGTTATTGGATATAGCTTCTTCCCCAAGCGAAACCCCAGACTATCAAAATTAGCTATGGAGATTATCATCTCTCCTCCAGGTTTAAGCACGCGAGCAATCTCCTCCATTGTTTGGCTGGGGGAGAAAAAATGGTCTAGCGCCCCCTTACACATAACTTTGTCGAAGGAATGTGTCTTAAAAGGCAAATTCTCCCCTATTCCCCGGGCTAGAGCTACTCGGGCATTGTTTTCACTGAGATACTCTTTAGCTCGGGCTATCATTACCTGGGATGGTTCCAGTCCGATAACCTTCGCTCCCTTTTCCCATAGTCGTGCGCCGTCAATGGCCCTGCCACAGCCGACATCCAGTATGAGCTCACCACGGCCGGGGTCTACATCTTTCAAGGTGAGATGGAGCATTTGCTGGAACAAAAAGTCTAGGTTGGGGTAGACTACGGCGGGCACTACATCGTCGTCATTCCATTCCAGGTCGATTTTTTTCGCATTATGGTTTTGTGTCATAGTTAGGATTTGAGATTCTTATTGCGGTATTATCAAGCTCAGAGTCAAGTTTTTTGCGGCTGACTTTATTTAACCTCCTGTCAGCGAGAATATTGGTTAAGCTTGTAAATAGCTTTAGCGGCATGTTCCATGGAACAAAAGACTGGGATGGAAGCTGCCAGGAGCTTTTGCTCTATTTGCAATCTTTCTGGCTCAGCGGAGCCAGGCGGTAAAACGACTATTATGGGCTTATTTTGCTTGCGTCCAAGTTCTATAAAGAATTCGTTTATTTCCTCCAGTCCTTTCCGGGAGTAAATTGGCAAGAGGATGTCTATATCCTCTTGAATTAAGACGATGTCGATAATGGTATCCCTTGCTACCAAATCTATGGCTTGAAATAGAGATACTAGGCCTCGGAATTGTGCCTGGCTTACATCTACCGGATTACGCAGGATGCTACCTACTTCTCCCAGAAGCCCGCTCAGTTTTTTCTTTGTCTCCAAGGAGAGAGGTGGTACCTTAAGCCCATTCTCCATGCAAGCATCGCCAGCGGCCACCGAGTTGCCACCGCCCCCGTCAGCCAGGCCGCCAATAATGGCTGCCCTGGTACCCTACCAGTGTCCAAGTTGTTGAAAAGTGAGCAGGGTATCGGTTAATTCCTCTAGACTATGCACTTCTATGGCGCCAGCTTGCTTCAACATTGCTGACCAGACGGCTGCTGAACTGGCTAAAGAACCGGTGTGGGACAGGGCAGCCTGAGCACCAGCTTCTGTTCTCCCTCCTTTCCAGACAACTAAAGGCTTGATCCTGGCTACTTCTTTCATAGTGTTGAAAAGGCGAACCCCCTCTCTCGTTCCCTCGAGATAGGCACCGATGACCTTGGTTTTGGGGTCAGCAGCCAGGTATTGCAAAAAATCGCTGGCATCCAAATCAATGCCGTTGCCAAAGCTGATTCCTTTGCTGTAGTTGATATGGCGAGCTATGCCAATTGTCACTAATTTGGTAGCGATGCCGCCGCTCTGAGAGACGAAACCCACGGGACCACTTTCACCGAGTATCCCCAGGAGGAATGGGATTTTGTGTTCCGGGCAATATACACCTATGCAATTTGGACCGATGATGCGAACGTTTCCCTGTCGTGCTTTCTCGAGCATTTGTTCCTCTAGCTTGCGTCCCTCTTGTGCACCTATCTCACTGAATCCCGCGGTGAAAAATTGGACAGCTTTGACATTTTTGGCTGCGCAATCATCGAGGATCTCCAATACAGATTGTCGAGGAATGGATACAATAACGTAATCTATTTCTCCAGGGACTAGCCTGAGGTTAGGAAAAATCTCGAGGTCGGCGATGCGGCCGCCGCTGGTACCCACAGGATAAATGAGTCCCGGGAAACCAGCGGACTTCAAGGACCAGACCCATAGAGAGCCGGCTTTTATCGAGGCAGCCGACGCCCCGACTATGGCAACAGATTTAGGATAAAAGATAGGCTCAAATTCCTTAAGCTTTTCCTCAAACAAAGTTAAGCCTCGAAAACCTCAATGCGTCCGGTGAGGTCCACATTTAGCAGACTTTTGGTTATCGGGACAGTGGCCCTTCGATTATCATTCCAGGATTATTCGGGCATCAACAGCCACAGCTTTATCAGGATAGGCAAATATGGGATTAAGGTCGAGCTCTTTTATTTGAGGATTTTTCTCGACAAACTGAGATACTTTGACTATTAGCTTTTCCAATGCCGGGATGCTGGCTGGCTTTTGGCCTCTGTATCCCTCCAGTATGGGATATCCCTTTATTTCTCTAATCATTTCCCGGGCATCCCTTTCGGTAACCGGGACTATTCTGAAGGAGACGTCCTTCAACACCTCTACCAATATGCCGCCGAGGCCAAACATGAGCACAGGTCCGAATTGTGGGTCCTTGCTCATGCCCACAATCACTTCCACTCCGGACGGAGCCATCGGTTGCACCGATACACCCTGAATTTTGGCTTCAGGGTATGCTTGTTTAACGGAGGATATAATCTCGCTGTAAGCCTTGCCTACTTGGGTAGCATTGGCTAGTCCTAGTTTAACACCGCCGGAATCGCTTTTGTGAACCACATCAGGGGAGCTTATTTTCAACACTACCGGGAAGCTCATTTCCCTGCTTAGGGAAATAGCCTCCTTTTTACTTTGGGCCAGCTTCGCTTCAACAACGGGTATGCCAGCTTTCTTAAGAAGCTCCTTGGATTCAACCTCGGTCAACAAATTTTGGCTCTTTACCATCGTTTATCTCCTTCCATGGGTGTGATTATTCAAAATTAGCCCTTTATTGTAACCCCTTATGCATTTTTTCTCCAGCAAGTTTGTGGTTTGGTCTTATTCACTAAGGCAGATAGAAGAGTCTATCATCTTGGCTTGCACAAGACTTCCTTGACCTTCAATTCAAAAAAGTCGTGGGTATGAGCTGGCTTAACGACCAGTGCTGTATCTGCTCCACTCGCTGTGCCGCCGATGGAGATTACCTCCTCGTCTGTCCTTATGAGACCAGCATCGGCAGCCATAAGGGCTATCTCACAGGCTACTTTGGCACCCTGTCCGAAGACCCTTAAGGTTTGGGCTATAATCTCATCCATCTGATAGGTATTAAACCTACGGCGAACTGCCCTGCCCACCCCGCCAAAGGCATGGGTGGCAGTCAGAATTATCCCTCCCTTCTCCAGTATCTTAGCCCTGTTTTGTGGGGTTAATTCTTGGGCATCTGGTGCCTGAAACCCTGTAGTATGAGTAACTACCACTACCTTATAATTGGCGAATGCTTTCGCTGCTTTTACACCAGTTTCCCCGCTGGTAGAGGCTACCACTATAGTTTTTATCCCTAATTCCTCGGCTCTCCCCTTAGCTACCTTTAAGGTTTTCTCAGTGTTGACACTGCCTGATTCCAGAAAATAGACACTTTGAATTTCCATCATATAGGAATTGACACCTCCTTTCTTTAACCATAATATCTTACCAAATATAATGAGTATTGTTTTTGTCCACGGTTCAGGCGCTTACGGAGATATCTGGCGCTATCAAACCGCTTACTTCCCGAATAGTCACGCTGTCAACTTACCTGGACACCCCCATGGTCAACCCCTTAAAAGCGTGGAGGAATGTGTTGACTGGCTCAGGAAGTATATCGCAGGGAGGGAGCATAAAGATGTGGTCTTGGCTGGGCACTCCTTCGGTGGGGCTATAACTCTGATGTATGCCCTGAGATACCCTCAAGAGCTGAGGGGAATTATTATCATCGGTAGTGGAGCCCGGCTTAGAGTTCACCCCAAGTATTTAGCCCCATGTGAAGAGGCTATTAAGGGCAATGCTGAAGAGTGGTATCAAGTGATAGAAGAAATCTATCGGTTAACCCCGGAGGATTATAAAAGAGAAGTTATAGAAAAACAGAAGGCTATCGGTCCTGCCGTCATGCTCAATGACTTCCTGTGCTGTGATAAGTTTGACATTATGGACAGAGTTCACGAGATAAAGCTACCGGCCCTTATTATTTGTGGTGAATTAGACGTAATGACCCCTGTGAAATACGCTAATTACTTAGGAGCCAAAATCGCTAATTCTAGGGTGGTGATTATTCCCCAGGCTGGCCACCTTGTCCTCGCCGAGAAGCCACGAGCGGTCAATAAAGCCATAGAAGAATTCATTAATGGGATATCTTCTTAGGGCTAGACGGTTCTGGTTCGAGTTCCAGCTGGCTCATCATGGATGAGCAGGAAACTCTGTGGAATTTGGCGCAAGTGAATGTCAAGCTTAGCACGATGTAGCAGGCGTAACCTCATTAGCCAGCTTGAGCTTTTGAGTATCGGCCCACTGCCACCGTAGGCTATTCCCCTTGGGTTCCAGCCGCAAAACTCCCTTGGCTATTAATTCACTCATTCGCCGCTGGGCTACTTTGATGTCAACGCCTAACTTCCGGGAAACTCGGCGGGCTAGCTCGGCTTCAGCGCTGCCGGGATTCTGGGCGGCGGTTGATGCTATCACCCCGAGCCCCTCGATGACATTCTGCTGAAATAAGGCCCAGATGAATGCTTCTCTCTCCTTGCCTTCCATTATCTCGGCACACTGGGCATCGCCGTCTTTAGCCCGGCGCTTTATATCATCCCAGGCGGCTTCTATCCCCCGGTCATAGATAGACATGGCTTCTTTTACCATCTCTGTGCTCATGGTCGCTGTTTCGGTGATGGGCTCGTTGGCGTTATAGCGGGCCCAGTTTTGGCTGAGGATGCGGACGCCGTAGTCCTTGGCTCTCTCATATAGTTCAGTTCCCGGGAGGGGGGATAGCATATGGAAGCCATACTTGGCGCCGTATTTGTGATAAAGCTCGTCGCCGAAGGCCAGAGACTTGAGAGCTGTATCCCGGCTTTCCCCAGGCAGTCCGAAAATGAAGGAGTTGAAGACGTTGATGCCAGCCTCAGCGGCTATCTTTACCCCGCGCCGTACCTCTTCGGGGGTGATTCCCTTCCTAATGGTCTTCAGAATTCCCTCATCCGCTGACTCGACACCAAATAGTACCCATTCGCAGCCAGCCCGGTTCATTAGCTGAGCCAGATCCTCGCTAATCCTATCCACCCGGGCAAAAACGCTCCATTTTATTTTCAGGTTACGCCTGAGCATTTCCTCGCACACGGCTTCGGCGTGGCGATGGTTGGCGGTAAAGGTGTCATCAACGATGTTGATTTTCTCCAGCCCGAAATCGTGCTGGAGTTTCTCAATCTCATCCACCACAAGCCCGGGGCTGCGAAAACGGACTTTGGGGCCAAACATCCGACGTCCTGAACAGAAGATACAGCTAAAGGGACAGCCACGGCTGGTTATCACCGTGCACGGGGTGCCCAATGCTCGGTACCTCGCCATGGGCAGCAACTCGCGTGCTGGTAAAGGTAGCTGGTCGAGGTTCTCGATGGGAGCTTGAGGAGATGTCTTTACCACCGTGCCTCCATCGGCAAAGGCAATTCCGGGCACATGGTGGATGTCTTTGTCTTCTGCCACTGCCCTGGCCAACTCGACCAGGGTTCTCTCGCCTTCGCCGATGACTATGGCGTCAATCCATGGTGACTGTAGCAGTGTCTCCTCCGTGGCAAAGGTAACGTGAGGGCCGCCGATAACGGTGAAGATATGAGAGTCGAGGGCTTTACATACCTTGAGCATCCTCCTGGCAATGGGGTAATTCAGGGTAACGCAAGTGGCGCCCACAAGCTGGGGTCGGTACTCCTCCAGTTCTCGCCTCAACTTCCTGGGATGATACTGGGTCACCAGGAAATCCAGAATCTTGACCTCAATACCCTCTCGCTTCAGGACACCGGCTAAATAACTCAAGGAAAGGGGAGGGAGTGGGCTCTCCTCCAGAGGGTGTGGCGTACTCAGTAGCAATACTCGCATAGATATCAGCCAACAACTCGCCACCTCACATCCCTGACCTCTTAAATTCGGCATCTGAGTATAGCTCGTGTCATACCCAAAATCAACTACATTTTAAGTTTGCCGGGCCAGTGATGGTATAATCAGGAAAACACAAGACGTCTTGAGGAGGACGATATGATAATTGATGTTCATACGCACCTTTGTGATTATGATAGTGTTGCCAAACCTTTCTGGGATGGTTGGGCAGAGATTTCAGCGCTGAGGGTTAATAGGCCATTGGAAAGGGTGCAAAGACGAATGCCGGAGTTCTGGGATATTTCCGGTGACATGATAGTCAAAGATATGGATGCTGCCGGGATTGATAAAAGTGTGCTGTTGGCGATTGATTGGGGGCTGGCTCGCCATCTTGGTGAACCCAAGCTAAGTGTTGAGGAGGTAAACAAGGCTTATGCTGATGCGGTAAAGAAACATCCCCAGCGGTTAATTGCTTTTGCCGGCATAGACCCCAGGAGAAATAAAGCTGCCGAAATGGTGGGAAGATTTCTCAAGGAATGGGGTATGAAGGGGATTAAATTCCATACGGCTGCCGGTTTTTATCCCAACGATAAGGCATGTTATCCCATTTATGAAAAGGCATTGGAATACGGGGTTCCTGTTCTGCTTCATACAGGTGAGGTAATGAAGCCATTTCATTTTAAATATTGCCAGCCCATTTATGCGCAGGAGGTGGCCATGGACTTTCCTGACCTGCCCATCATTCTGGCGCATACTGGTGGGTGCTGGTACTCAGAAGCAGTGGCAATCTGTAGCAACGCCACAAATGTTTACCTTGATGTGTCTGTCTGGCAGCCACGACTCCTCCGTCCCTTGGAATTTTACAAAGCTCTACGGGCGTTGTTAGACTCGGTCCCCTGGCAGAGAGTGCTGTTCGGTAGTGATTACCCTTTTCTGAAACTGCTCATTAATCAAGAAAGGTGGGTCAAAGCCTTTACCGAAATTCCCGACTCCGTGAAGGAGCAGGGAATCGAGTTTACAGACGAGGAAATCGTCGGAATAATGGGCGGCAACGCCGCTAGAATCTTAGGACTGACAGAATGAGTTCTGGCAGGCGCTAGATGTTCATCCCTCCGCTGATGATGAAGGCGCCGCCGCTAACGAAAGAAGCAGCGTCCGAGGCCAGCCAGATTACCATTTCCGCCACTTCTTCAGGTTCACCCCATCTCTTCAAAGGTATGTTGGCCTGGAAGGCATCAGCGTATTTTGAGGCACGCAGGTCTTCAGTCATGGCGGTTTTGATCCACCCGGGGCAGATGGCAGCTACCCGGATGTTGTCCCTGCCATACTCGGTCGCCGCTGCGTTGGAAAGGGCTACGACAGCGTGTTTGCTTCCACTGTAGACAGACAATCTTTCCGAGGTGGACACCCCGGCGATGGAGGCATTATTTATGATGACTCCGCCGCCTTGTCCCTGCATCACCGGTATTTCGTATTTCATGGACAGCCAGACGCCCTTGAAGTTGGTGTCCACCAGCTCGTCAAAGGTTTCTTCGGTCATCCGTATCAGCCGCGCCATTATGCCTCCTACTCCGGCGTTATTAAAGGCGATATCCAGGCGGCCATATTTTTTTACGGTTTGTTGCACCATGTTTTCAACCTGTGAGGCAATCCGTACATCGGTTTGGACAAACATCGCTTCGCCACCAGCCTTTTTTACCATCTCCACCGTTTCCTTCCCCTCCTTTTCCCTGCGGGCAGACACCATCACCTTGGCACCTCGTTCTCCAAATTTGATTGCCGCTGCGCGGCCGATGCCGGCACTCCCGCCGGTTACCAGTACTACTTTTCCCGCGAACGTGTTCATCTTTGACCTCCTTTTTGCTCGCTAAATCGATGCCAGACTCTGTGTCATGTTAGTGTTGATTTTGGACAACTTTATCACTGGCGAGCACACAACCGCAATATGGACAGGAGAATGGGTGGGGACAAGCCCCGCCCCTACGCATGGGGAATGTAGTGGCGAGGTTTATCCTCGCCTCCAAGTACCAGAGATTGCCACGCTTCGCTCGCAATGACAAAAAGAAGGGTGCTCGCAATGACAAAAAAGAGGGCTCGTAGTGATAGAAGTGTAGGTGCTCACAATGACACCTCCGTGTCATTGTGAGGCTGAGTCTAGTCAGCCGAAGCAATCTCGCAGGGGCTGTTGAGGATGAAAATGGCACGCGGAGTTTGCCCCTTCGGCTTCGCTCAGGACAGGACTGAGTGGGCGAGGAGATTAGGGTTGAGGAGGAACTTTCTCCAGAGATAGGTGAAGCTGTTTTTGTGCCTCATGGGACGGAAAGAGTTCCTCCAGCAGCATTATTTGTCCTGCGGACTTGAGTTTGGCTAGTCCTTCTAGACATTCGGGCTTGGCCAGGCTGGGTGTCCATTCCCGACAAGCTTTAGGACGCGAGGGATATATGGCGCAGGAGGCTTTCCCATCCGCATCCCAGGCCAGGAAGATGCAGCCTTTCTTTGTGCGCTTGAGCAAGTAGCCTTCTTTTATTGGCACCTTCACAGCATATCTGGAGATGCACTTTGAACGTGATATTCCCAGGGCTGAGGCAATGTTGTCTATGTCTTCGGCGGTAAGCGGAGGTTGATAGCAGGTACAGCAGATGCCGCAACGAAAACAGGGGATGGGAGTCTGTTCTGCTACGGTAATCTCTTTCCCCTCCGATGTCTTAATAATTGCTTTCTCTATTGACATAATAAGAGTCCGTTAGTAGCCCAGGCCTATCTTCTTGGTTATCTCGGCTTCGTCGAATAAGTGATGCAGGCCTTTGAGGAAGGAAGTCGAGCCGTTATCCAATAGCCACTGTCCAAACCTTGCCCCCTCTAGCTCAAGCTCGTCAGGCGTGATTCCGGGCTTGAATATCAGCTTAACATAGCCCTTTTCTTGAGACTGGGCAACGATAAAAACTCTCGCCTCGCTCATTCCCCCTCCTTTACGTACCTTTACGTCATCTAATTTTGATTTCCTGTTCAATTTTAGGTATTTTCGTAGTTGCCTGATTTATCAGGCACATCTTGTCATTACGAGCCCCGATTTGTCGGGGCGTGGCAATCTCATTACCTCCCCATCTAGATTGCTTCGTCGCTTCACTCCTCGCAAT
>JBEKTM010000039.1:0-14605 GCA_049516035.1 Dehalococcoidia bacterium | reverse complement strand
TTGTGGCGAATACTATAGACGGATAAGCCTGCAGTATCCACAAGTTTGAGAAGCTCCCGAGTCTTGTATTTTCTAATATGCCCGCCGGGGAAACCATAGTAATTTTTAGATAGCTTCCAACAGATAGATTCAGCCAAGTAATGAGGCACGCTAATCCCGATGGCTCCATCTTTGCTTAGTACCCTAATCAATTCCTCGACCGCAACATTGTCTTCGGGGATATGTTCCAGGACTTCAGAACAAATAATCTTATCAAAGCTGCCATTTTTGAATGGTAGTTTTTTCACATCCGCTATGAGCAGATGATAGTTGTCCTTGATTTTTCTTTGCTCCTTTAATGAATCTAACATATACCTGTTCTTTTTGACGCACACTGTGTCAATGTCAAAAGCCACGACGGTGGAATGATTTTTATTATAAACTTCCCAGGAGTGTCGGCCATTGCCGCAGCCAGCGTCTAAAGTAACGTCCCCATCCTTGATACCCAAGATGTCAGGTTCTATAGTAATCATCTTGTCCTCAGTACCTCTTGGTAGACCTCAAGCGTTCTTGTGGCGGCTTGCTCCCAATTGAATTTCTCTTCCACTCTTTTCCTTCCTGCCTCGCTCATCCGCCGCTGCATTTCTTCGTCGTTGAGCAACTGTTTGATTGCAGCAGCCAGGGCATCGGCTTTTCCTGGAGGTACTAATATACCGGCATTGCCTACTACCTCAGGCAGCGCCCCGCCGGTGGTGGCTATAACGGGGGTGCCGCAGGCCATGGCCTCGGCAGCAGGTATTCCGAAACCTTCATAAAGAGAGGGCACTATTGCTATTTTGGCGGCGGAGTAATGTTGTGCTAGTTCCTCGCGCGTTAGCCGCCCCGTAAAGTGTACCATCCCGTCTAGATTGAGCTTTCTTACCAATTTAAAACCATACGAAGGTAGTGGTCCCACATCTTCTATATAGGAAGAATGCCGCTCAGCATCGTCTACAATGGTCAGCTTTATGCCTTCCTCTCTTAGCAATTGTAATGCTTGCAGTAGATAAAGTACCCCCTTCTTTCTATCGTCGGTATTACCGACCATGATTAGGCCATTTCGGTTCTGGCTTGCCTGTTCATTCCTATTGTAAATTTCGGTATCTATGCCATTATAGACCACTCTTAGTTTGTCAGCGTGCACCTTAAAGAAAAGTCTTGTGTCTTTGGCGGAGCTTTGAGACACTGTGATTATGCGGTCCAAGCGCCGCGCGACGAAAGCCTGCATGCGGATGAAGGAATAAAACCTTCTGATCCTCCATCTATCCTTGAACCCATTGGCTTGCTCCATGTCAGCTTGTCTGTCTATAGGGAGAGGATGGTGTATAGTAGCTATTACTGGTATGTTCAGCCTTTTCATCAAGAGGAGCCCGTATCCAAGGCCTTGGTTATCATGGATAATGTCAAAGCGACGCTGTTTACAAAGCTCTTTTAGCTTGGCATAAGCCCTGAAGCTAAATGCCCAAGGCTCGGCGAAGATTCCCAGGCGGCTGGCGCAAAGTTCAAATAAGTCAACTGGATTATTGACTTTAGGTAGGTTGTTCCTGAAAGAGCTTCCGGGATGGTATATGCTTGAGCTTCTGAGCTGGTGTAGGATTACGCCTTCGCTCACTTGTGGGAGGGGTGCACCGGCGATAACCTCCACCTCATGACCCATTCGCTGGAACTCACGCGATAGGTAGTAAACATAAATACCTTGCCCCCCGCTGTAAGGATTCCCCCTATAGGTCAGCAGGCAGATTCTCATATCTTCTACTCGGATAGTAATTTAGGAACGGATAATTATAGCATGTCTAGTGAGTTTGTATGGCTTGACTTCACCCAACAATAAAGTGCCAAAAGGCCCGCTTTCAAGATTGAAAGCGACAGCCATTGTGAAGTATAATATTTGAGATTGTGGTGAGCGTAGCCCAGCGGTTAAGGCGCCAGGTTGTGGCCCTGGAGATCGTGGGTTCAAATCCCACCGTTCACCCCAATTTATTTTTGCGCCTATAGCTCAGCGGACAAGAGCACCGGTCTTCGGAACCGGGGGTCGTGGGTTCAAATCCCTCTAGGCGCGCCACCTGAATCATCGTCTTTTGCTAACATTTTGCTAACAAATTGGTTGGCAAGCCAAAACACTTCACTGGCGCGAAATTCTTTATGTAATACATCAGTAATACTTATTGTAACTCATTTACTCAATTCATGTTAACCTCACATCGAATTAAGGATTCAACCACTGCAATAGGGAAAAGCCCCCGTTCGGTAAGAAAAGTTAAGTTAGGTGTATTGACAATCGCCTGAATAATAGTACAATAGTACCAGTTCTCATAGTTCTCATAAGGATGGAGAGGTGGCGACCAAGCGTTCGTTGAAAGGTTCTCTCAATTGTCACCTCGTTCAGTTTGGCGCATAGCGAAGGGTAACATCATGTCCGGCACTTCTCGAGACTGAAGTTAAACACAGGAGAGTGTACAAGGGAGGTATCGCAATGAAAAAAGGTAAAGTTGTAAGCAAAATCTTTGGGATTGCAATTGTGCTTGCGATGGTTTGGACAATGTTCGGAGGAGTGATAGTCACCGTCAATGCTGCGTCAGTGCCGTTCTTTAGTCAACGAGATTCGAGGTGGAAAGATGACCTCATCATAGATGAAAATGGCGTAACATGCGGAACCATCGGCAGCGAAACCTTGGACGTGAATGGTGATGGAAAACCTGATCCCATTGGCTGTGCAATGACATCCGCCGCCATGATTCTAAAGTATTATGGTGTGGATACCGACCCTAAACAGCTTAATTCGTGGCTGAACGCAAACAAGGGTTATGCTGCTGGTGGCAACCTTTACTGGCAAAAGCCTGCTGATTATAGCTCCGGGAAGGTCCAATACAGGGACGATCTCTCAAAATCAAAACCTACGGATTGGCCTACCAACAATGATTGGTGGGCCGATTTAAAACAGAACCTAGACCAAGGGTGTCTCGTAGTTGTGCTCGTTGATGCCTATCCCTCAACCCCCTCTCTCGACTCCCATTTTGTCTTAGTAACCGGCTTCAAAGGAGGAGCGGTTGACTATCCTGGGAACTATTACATGAACGACCCCTGGGATTTGAGTTTTAATGCTGACAAGACCTTGCTCACCTACTATGATTCCACCTATAACAATACATTTTTCGCCATGCGTGTCTATGAAGGCGCTGATTCTCCACCATCTTGTTCAATTCAACTTCTGGATAGGACTACTGGTTCTCAAATAACCGAGGTGGCTGTTAACAATGCTTTCCATATATACGTTATTGCATCTGATGACCTTGGAATAACACAAGTTCGTTTTTCCAGCGATGATGCCCAGGATGGGAATCCAACTGGAAGCTGGACGGAGTGGCTTAGCTGGGGTACCTCTCAGAGCCACTGGACAGGGTACTGGGATGCTGCGAGCAAGAAGAAGGAATGGACCTTTACAACAACTGGGAGTAAAGAAGTATGGGCAGAGGTGAAAGATACCACCGGACAGATTAAGGCAGGCAAGGCGGATATCTACTGCTCTTCAAATAACCCTCCACAGCTATCCAGTGGCTATGTTGATCCCTCTAACGCTACCCCGTCAACTAACTTTTACTATTATGTTACTTACTTCGACCCTGACGGGGATAGCCCCAGTGTAAAGCAAGTCTATATAGACGGCGTAGCTTACACTATGACTTGGTATTCTGGCTTAAACTCGCATATCACTTATCGGTATGGGCCCAAGAACCTCTCTGCGGGCGGGACTCACTACTATTTCTTCTATTTCGAGGATGGCAAGGGTGGAACAGTCCGCCTGCCTTCTGGCATTGATATGTACCTCGGGCCAACGGTTACTGGGCAAAATAATCCACCAAATACACCCAGTAATCCTTCACCTGCAAACCATGTCACTGGCGTCTCAATCAGCGCTGACCTGAGTTGGAGTGGCGGAGACCCCAATGCTGGAGATACAGTGACCTATGATGTTTACTTTGGCACTAGCTCAAGCCCGGCACAGGTTTCCAGCAATCAATCAGGAACCACATATGACCTAGGGACTCTGGCCTACAACACCAAGTATTACTGGAAGGTGGTCGCTACAGATGACTATGGTGCGTCCACCACGGGGCCTCTATGGGACTTCACCACCACGCCTGTTAACCAGGTTGTAACTTTTCCCGACCCGAATCTTGAGTCAGCCGTCAGACAAGCCATCAGTAAACCCGAGGGTCCCATCTACGCTTCAGAACTGGAAAGGCTTACCAACTTGTCTACCGGGCCAAGGAGCATTTCCAACCTCACCGGACTAGAGCACTGTACTAGCCTAATCTATCTGTACCTTATCGATAACCAGATAAACGATATCTCGCCGCTTTCACCCCTCACTGGCCTGACACACCTGGACCTTTCGTGTAACCAGATAAATGACATCTCGCCGCTTTCAACCCTCACCGGCCTAACGTACCTAGACCTTACTGGTAACCCGATAGGTGACATCTCGCCGCTTTCAACCCTCACTGGTCTGAAAGAGCTATGGCTTGTGGATAACCAGATAAATGATATCTCGGCACTTTCGACCCTCACTGGCCTGACACGCTTGAGCCTCGCGGCTAACCAGATAGACGACATCTCGCCGCTTTCAACCCTCACTGGCCTGACAGAGCTATACATTGGGGCTAACCAGATAAACGACATCTCGCCGCTTTCAACCCTCACCAGCCTGAGAGTTCTGTACATTTATATGAACCAGATAGACGACATCTCGCCGCTTTCAACCCTCACTGGCCTGACAGGTCTGGACCTCACCGATAACCGGATAAGCAATATCGCGCCGCTTTCAACTCTCATCAATCTGACATACCTGAGCCTTTCGGATAACCAGATAAGCGACATCTCGCCGCTTTCAACCCTCACCAGCCTAACAGATCTGTGTCTCTCGGATAACCAAGTAGATGACATCTCGGCGGTTTCAACCCTTACGAGCCTGAATTCCTTGATTCTTTCAGGTAACCAGATAAACGACGTTAGCACTCTGGTTCAAAACACGGGGCTTGGCGAAGGAGATATGATTGATCTTCGGGGCAATCCACTGGGTGCTGATTCTCTTAATACGTACATACCACAACTTGAGGCGAGGGGTGTGAATGTTCTTTATGATGTTCCGAGAACCTGGTATGTCGATGATGACCTTGTTGATTACCCGGGCGCTGATTTCACTAGGATTCAGGAAGCCGTCAATGCAGCAAGCTCTGGGGATACCATCATTGTTTATCCGGGCACTTACATAGAGAATATCAATGTGAACAAAGACCCCCTGACTATACAATCAGAAAGTGGGGCTGAGGTAACCACTGTTCAGGCTGCAAATCCGGATGACCATGTATTTGAGATAACCGCTAATTATGTAAATGTGAGAGGATTTATAGTGAGCGGAGCAACTGAGGGCGCTGGGATAAATCTCGATCACGCGGATTACTGTAATATTTCCGACAACAGCGTTTTGAATAATTTTTGGGGTATCCAATTGCATTATTCGAATAATAACAACTTGACTAATAACAGTGTAAATTCAAATAGCTGTTTTGGCATTGACTTAATCTCTTCAAGCAGTAATAGTCTAACTAGTAATAGTGCAAACTCTAACAGTCTTTACGGAATCTATTTGTATTGGTCGAGCAACAACGCTCTAACCAATAATGTGGCAAATTCAAACGGGGAGAGCGGCATATACTTGTACTATTCAGGTCATAACAACTTAGCCAATAACACCATGTCTGGGAACAAATATAACTTTACTATTTATGCGCATTATCTAACTGATTTCATCAATAATGTGGACACAAGCAACAAAGTAGATGGAAAACCTGTGTACTATTGGATTGATGAGAGTGAGAGGCAGATACCAACCGATGCTGGTTTTGTAGCGATTGTAAACTGCAGGGATATAACGGTGAGAGACTTAACGTTGGCGAATAATTACTATGGAGTATTGGTTGCCTACTCAGAGGATTCAAAGCTAGAGAATGTCAACACATCGAACAATAACGATGGCATTTACTTGTGTTTTTCAAGCAATAACAGTTTAACCAACAATACCGCACGGGACAACTACAATGGCATCTATCTGTTTTACTCCGACACCAACACCTTAACCACGAATATAGCAAGCTCCAATACTGGTGAGTATGGCATTGCCTTGATTTGTTCGAGTGGCAATAACTTAACCAACAATATTGCAAGCTGGAACCAAGGCTATGGGATCTATTTGCAAAGTTCAAGCAACAACAATAGTCTAACCAACAACCACGCACACTCAAATACAGGCAGTAGCATCATGTTATTCGATAATTCTATCAACAACTGCATATACCTCAATAACTTCACCAATGTTTATTCCAGTTCCGATTCAACCAACATATGGAACTCTCCAGAGGAAGTAACCTATACCTACAACGGCAACACTTACACAAGCTACCTCGGCAACTATTGGAGCGACTACACTGGAAGTGACGCCGATGGAGATGGGATTGGCGAGACTCCTTATCCCATAGATTCAGATGCAGACAATTATCCGCTGAGGGAGCCTTTTGAAAATTATGCGATAGTGTCTCCTGGTGATACCACGCCGCCAATAACCCCCCTGGTCACTGTTGATGGAGGTCCGTTCGCTGGCACGACGCAACTTCACGCCTCTTGGGACTCCTCGGACCCCGAGTCGGGCATAGTGGAGTACCAATACGCTATGGGCACTAGTGCCGGAGGTACAGATGTGGTGTCCTGGACATCCGCGGGAACTGCTAGCGAGGTAACCGAGCCGGTGACTGGCCTTAGCGTAGGCACCACCTACTATTTCGCTGTTAAGGCAAAGAATGGCCAGGGCCTATGGAGTGAAGTGGGGGCGAGTAACGGTATCACTGTGGCTGCGGTTGTATTAGATTTGCCGTCAGACTGGATGGATAAGCAATTGTTCTATCCGATTTATTCTCGGGTCGCCAATTCACCGGGATCTGTGGTAATTGGTGTTGGAAACAAGCGCGACATGTGGTATCTCGTAGAAGTTTATACAAGAACACAGGAACAACCGGTTTGGACACCTTTGCTACCCCAACAATGGAACGTGGGAGAGTATTATTTGCCTATCCTTCAACCTTACGGTACGAGAACTTTCACGTATACACCAAAGCTAGGGGAGGAGATAAAAATAGTGGTATCCAATAATCTGAATGATGAGGTTCTGCGGTCATTATATTATTTAGACTTTGCAACTCGGGCGTTACTTGGTATTTCAATATCACCGGCATTAACTGACAATCCAGAGTTCATAGCTAAACTGTTCAATCTCATCCCTACTTTAAGTACTAGTGTGGGATATCTATTCCAAGGTGAATTTAGAGAAGCGATCAAAAGCCTCGCCCTAGAACTCGGCACGGAAACGGTTCAGGTTTCGTTCAGTGAACTGCTATCAATGATAGGAATATCGGCCACTAAAGAGGCTCTAGCAGGTGCCGCCTTAAGTGTTGCAGCTAAGTTACTCATAAATGCCCCAATCTATGGTCCGTTATTCGATAACACTAACAAGGCCCCTTTTATTGAGGAAGTAATATATACCTCAAAAGCCAAAATTAAGTTTGCTCCTTCGGATATAAGGGTGATCGATAGTTTGAGACTGGTTGAATCAGCGCCATATAATTCGGGTGAAACCATCACAGCTGAATTCACAATAGTGAATAGGGATGTAGCACCTATCAAGCTCACCCTACTCACTGCTGGTGGGCGCGGTCCCCGAGGTGACACAGACATTCACGATTTCACTTTTGATACTGACGTCATACTTAATCCCGGGGAATGTCATAGTTATGAAGGTGAGCTTTTCCTCTCTGATACGGGTCAGTACCATTTCTTCGTCGCTTATCAAACCGCTGATGGAGTGTGGTGCACCAGCGTCCCAACTGAGGGGTCAGCTACAAATACATTGGATATAGAAGTGGGACCACTTCCCGACAGGTTGGCGGCTAATCTGTGCAGCCCAGGCGAACTAAGGGTATATGATTCCCAGAACCGAGTTACTGGTTTGGTCAATGGGCAGGTTAAACAAGAGATTCCGGATTCGATATATTTTGAACAAGATAGAATCGTCGTAATTTATTCGCCTTCCGACACGTACCGTTACGAAGTAGCAGGCACAGATGAAGGAACCTATGGGTTAGACATAACTCTCATTGAAGATGGAGGAGCCATGATTTTTGCCGCTACAGATATTCCTACAACATCTGGGGTAGTGCATGATTATACCATCGATTGGGAGGCTCTTCTTGAGGGCGAAGGAGGAGTTACAGTCCAGATAGATGCTGATGGCGATGGTTTATTTGAGGATACCTTTACTTCAGATGAAGAACTTACTCAAGACGAGTTTATGTTGCAAACAGCTACGGTTATAGACTTTGACCCAGACACCTTAAACCTGAAGGACAAGGACAAGTATGTTACTGCCTATATTGAGCTTCCGCTAGGCTATAATGTAAGCCAAATCAACATTTCTAGCATCAGGTTAAATGGTACGGTTCCAGCGTTGACCAAGCCGACCCAAGTAGGCGACCACGATAAAGACCGTGTTCCTGACTTGATGGTCAAATTCGATGCATCCGCAGTAAAGAGTCTACTAATACCTGGTAGCCAGGTAGAGATAACGATAACAGGAGAGGTCACTGGCATGGGCTTCCAGGGCAGCGATACTATCAGGGTAATAGGTGGGGATAATATGGCGAAATTTCCAGGCTGGTTACGTTGGTTTTTGCTTTGGCTGTTTGGCTGGCGATGATAGGAGGGATAGAGAAGCTTTTTCTTGCCGACATGGTAGTTGTAGCTGAATAATTGGCCCTGGTTTGCGTGTGCCATCGACACTATCCGTGATAAGGTGGCGAGCTAGAGATTCTAGAGGTAGCGACGCTATCGGGTGACAAAGTAGTAACCTGTGTGGCGCACTTGCGTGGATCGTCACCCTAGAGGCAAAAAGATAGGGTCGAGAAATTAACCTCGACCCTACTCAACTTGAAGAATATCAGGAAGTAAATCCTGCACCAGTCAAGCTAAGGCTAACAAAGGCATAAACTCATATATCCGATGCCATTTTTGTAACGCACATCTGGCCAGGGTTTTTGCTAACATTTTGCTAACAAATCCCCCAAGCACTCCCTATTGACGCCCCGCTAGTCTCCACATGATATAATTAAGCGGTTGACATCCGAAAGGCTTAGTAGCTTGGGCTGACAGTCCCCACTATCGAAGGAGGATGGAATGGGTAAGAATAAGTTGGCAGGAATTATCATGGGTTGTACTATAGTCATTGTCGTGGCGATAGTTCTAGTTGTGCATCCCCCGTGGCAGAGACAGAATGGAACATCACTACCACCAGATTCATCACCATCAGTAACATACTCACTTAGTGTGAGTGTTAGTCCCTCTGGAGCAGGCTCAGTTTCTCCTTCTGGTGGCCAATATGCTTCTGGTGCACAGATAACGCTGACAGCCAGCCCAGCGAGCGGTTACACCTTTGACCGCTGGAGTGGCAGCACGTCAGGCACTGCATCAACGCTTGCCGTTACCATGGATTCGGATAAGGATGTTACCGCACACTTTGAGTTAGAAGCCCCACCCGGACTCATAGATATCTCACCTGAGGAGCTTGTTGAGACAATCTATAGCCACGACTTGACATCCCTACAGAGAGAAGAGCTGTGGATAAGCTATAGAGGCAAAAGAGTCAGGTGGACTGGCGAACTTATTGACCTCTGGGCGGTTCAGGGATATCCTGGCTATGGATTTCTTGGAGCTGGAACGGACTGGGTAACGTATTGGCTAGAAGAAGAGTCAGTTATTGCCAGCTTCGACGATGGCTATGTCGAAACCAAGACTTCTATCGGCACCCAGAAGACTTACATCGAGATTCATGTTGCTTTCAACGAGGAGTCTAAATCGACTTTACTCAGTCTACCCAAGGGAAGCGTTGTTACTTTTGAAGGCACCATTTCATATGGTGTCCATCTAAGCGGCTTGTGCGGAGAGCTAGAATGCTCTCTCGGCGCTGTGCTCCGCTTGGCAGATAGTACCGTAGTCAGCTATAGCTAGCTAGGCGTTGCCTAGGACAGGGAAGTATCTTGTGAGTCCAAGCCCAAGGCGCCCGTTCTCTAGGAGCCTGGGAAACATTGGGCCAAGGAATTAACTTTGATATTGTTCCACTCAAAGAACACCGGAACGTCAATACTCTCCCAGGTAAACCATGGATAATAAAATCATAAACTCGCATCCCTCGATGTTATCTCCCACACGCACATCTGGCTAGGTTTTTGCTAACATTTTGCTAACGAATTTGTCGGCATGCCAAAACACCCGCCGCCACCCCAAATACAAAATGAAATTTTGCCACCGACCAAAAATCACCATTTCGTATTTGAAAACATGCACCAGCACGCCAGGCTGCTATCTTCGGAACCGGGGGTCGTGGGTTCGAATCCCTCTAGGCGCGCTATCATAGCGCATAGTCTATCCCATACTCCCATAGGAAATTCACCTCGTTCTTTTTCAGGAATCTTCTGTATGAAGTGCCCATGGTGTTCAGCTCGCCACTGGAAGGCTAGGCCTTAGCTGGAGCTGTTATTTATCTCCTACTAGGACCAAAACTCACAGTTCACGCAATGCACCACTGTGAAAACTATGCTTTCCTTGACCCAATTACCTGCGCTATCAAATACCTTTACCGTGACTGTAACGTCACCCTCCGTATTCGGGGCAGTCCAGTTAATCGTAGAGCCCTCCCCAGAAATATTGCCACCTGTGTAAGTCCAATTGTAACTCAGTGTGCCATTGTCTGAAGCAATGCACTCAATAGTGTAATTATATGTTTTCCCGACCTTGTACCCAGTAGTGGTTTTTTTCAAATATGGGTTCCCTATGGCAGTAACAACCACGTTTTCAATAGTGGGCGGAGGACCATTTGACGCGGTGAGAGATACCAATCCTGTGGCATTATTACCATGACCATCATCGATCACAACTGTAATGTCGTACATACCCACTTCTCCAGGAGCAGTCCAGATAACTTCAGGCCCTGTGCCTGAAATATTACCCCCGTTAGCCGACCAGTTATAGCTTAGCATGTCACCATCGCGGTCTGAAGCATTACATGTCACCTGGAGACTACCCAGGGGAGCAGTCCACCCGGGTGCCTCAGCTTTCAGGCTAGTGATAATTGGCGGATAGTTGATCGAACAAGATGAGGCCAAGAACGGCACTGCTGCTGCCGCTGCAATTAGCATAATTGCTAGGCACCTTTTTTTGTTCATTAGCTTCTCTCCCTTGGAGCCTCTTTCGTTCAAGCCCATATCCAAGGCATCACACATATTATCACACTTATAAGGTGGATGGTTATCGTTTTTCTTTGTATCATAGCTCTTTCGTTTCTCCTTCTTCGCTGCTACCCAATTTCAAAAATACCAAAAATCAAAATATCCAAATTTGGATAATTAGAGAAGTTTTGAAACTATAGAAATCTTATATTTTGATAATGGCTAGGTCAAGTTATTAGCTCTCTTATGATAGTCTTCCCATCTTCTCTTTCCTCTACTACCATCTCTCTTTGCTTCTCAAATGGGCAAGTGGCCGGGTTGAATTTGTCAGTAAAGTCCAGGAAGTCAGTTGCGGATATTCTGTGCTTAGCGAAGCCTAGGTCAATCCTTTTTCTGCCAAGCTTGTTTTTCCAGGATAAGAGCTGTCGTAGATGAGTCCACCCATTCTGTAGCTCCCTTAATCTGATCGACATCATTTGGGCGAATAAGTAAATTCTTGCTTTGGGGCTTCCTGACATGAATGACAAGTATGGGCAGTAGTTTTTAGGTTAATAAGGCTCTCCTTCAGCTTGACAATGAATTTCTGGGCATCTTGGGGCTTCAGAGCGGCTCCTTCTACAATATACTTTACGAAGTCAAGCACCATCACTTTGGCGCCGGAGCATCTCGTAAACATGTCTTCATAGAGTTCGCTCGGTCTCTTTATAGGTAAGTGCTCAAACCGTAACAGCTATCTAGTGTCCGGGAAGTGTTTGGACATTTTCTCTAGCCTGGATACAAGGTTTTTGTCGTCCCCTTCAAAAGCGAAGTAAGAAACCGGTACTTTCTTGCATTTCAGCTCTAGAAATGGTGTGCCTGTGGCTATGGAGAAGGAAAGATTCATAACCAAGTTGGTTTTGCCTATGTCTGTTCTCCCTGCGCTGATAATATAGTCTCCAGGCTCATTTGGTATAATCTGCTCTACGATAGCTGCTCTGGGCTTCCTATTTTTAACCATTTTTATCCACTCCTCTAATGTTGGTATTGGCTCTTTGACTTCGTATATTTGAAGCACTTCATCTATATTATTAACTCCTTCTTCAAATTTGACCTTTTCTCAAATTTATATTACAGCTAAATGTTTAATGGCTTAGACGTTCCCTTCTCCATTAAGCGGAACATCTTCTAGAGTCGGCTCAGGCCTCCACCTGGGCTCTCTTCTTTTAGCATTTGACCAATTCCTCCGTGTTTACTAGTTCACCGACTGGCTTGTGTCCATCACCTGTAAGCAGGTGGATAACGTAGTCCAGTTTGCTGGCTAGTTCGTTCAGCTTGTCATGGAGATTGAAATTGCTATTTGGACTTGATACTACAATGCTGGAGCTATCGGGTGCATAATTCAGCAAAATTTTCGATTTGTCTGGATGGATCTCGCAGGAACCCAGGAGATGGCAAGGGAATAGATATGGTGTCCCTGAAAAACCAACTACCTAGGAGGAAAGTATTGATAATGAGGTAAGGGCGTTGTAAGATGGATGATAAAGCAAGCAGAAAGGAGGAAACAAGGATGTTACAAGACTTCAAGGCATTCATAACAAGAGGCAACGTGATTGAAATGGCTGTGGGCATCATCATCGGTATCGCCTTTGGTCTGGTTGTAAACTCACTTGTTAAAGACGTTATTATGCCACCCATAGGTCTGGCTCTGGGCAATGTTGATTTCGCCAACCTCTTCGTTGTCCTTAAAGAGGGTTTAACTCCCGGGCCATATGCTTCTCTGGCTCTAGCCCAACAAGCCGGGGCGGTTACAATCAACTATGGGGCCTTCATAAATACCGTCATTAACTTGCTGATAGTAGCAGCAGCCGTCTTCTTTTTAGTTGTGCGTCCAATTGCCAGAATGCAAGCTCCCAAAAAGGTAGAAGCACCGAAAACGAAAGAGTGCCCTTACTGTTTTACCTCTATTCCTATTAAGGCCAGTCGCTGCCCGAACTGCACTTCAGAACTGAAAATGGCCTAAATCAGCAGGCATCCCCTGTAGTGTAACGACAGCAGCACATCGAGTACTTCGGCACCACTCCACTCGGTTCAAGGGACCATGACTAAAGAGAGCTATGCCCGAGGGTACACACGATTTTCCCAAGAGCGGAGGGAGATGGGGTTAGCTTAAAAATCATCGAGTACGGATTTTTGTAACTCTTTCAGATGCGAGGTATCGTTATGCCTGGTCAAGACGAAACGCCCATCTACATAATTAAAAATCGTGATTCCGCCTACATCCAGATTGATATTCCAGAAGTGTGAGTTGTCCAGTCCCAGTAAGGAGCATATCAGGACTTTGTTCACAACCCTATGCGATACCAATAATATGCTGCCCTGATATTTGGAAATGACATCGTTAACTACCTCGGTAGCTCTTCTTCTTACATCTTCCAGGCTCTCGCCGCCGGGCATTTTTACCTTGTGAGGATTATTGTGCCACTCATTGTGGAGGGTCGGATAGAGCCTCTTTGCTTCTTCCTCTGGCAGAGATTGCCATTCCCCATAATCGAAATCTATAAAGCCCTCGGCAATGTGTACGCCAATTTTCTGATAACGGGCAACGATATTTGCCGTGTCTAGCGCCCTCCTTAAGGGACTGGAATAAATAGCCTCTAATTTCCAGTTGCTTAAATACTTGCCCAGTAGCTCTGCCTGTTTAATGCCCACTTCGTCCAGATTTACATCCGTTCTACCCCGATATAGCTTCTCTACATTCCACACGGTTTCCCCGTGTCTTGCCAGGATAAGTTTTGTCATGGCTCCTCCACAAGAATTGTCTAACGGCTGAGGAATTATAGCAATATGGGAAAAACTTAATTTTTTGAGCTTGGATGGTTGACTTGTACGCATTGATTAATTAGGGTTGTGGGTGTAAAATAAACACCACAAAGGAGGCATACCATGGTAGAGATGACGATTGACAGCATCCGGGTTAGCTTGATGAATTACCAGAGGGTGGTGATTTTAAAAGAGAAGGGAACTAATCGTTATCTACCCATTTGGATCGGTCCTGCCGAAGCAGATGCTATTGCCGTAAAGTTACAGAATGTCGAGTTATCGCGCCCTTTGACGCATGATTTGTTGCAATCTGTAATTTCTACCCTGGGAGCTTCAGTTGAGTATATCGTGGTAAATGGACTTAAGGAAGATACTTTCTATGCCAGACTTGCTCTCACCATTGATGGTGTTAAATTAGATATCGATTCTCGGCCTAGCGATGCATTGGCCCTGGCTGTAAG
>JBEKTM010000038.1:0-12788 GCA_049516035.1 Dehalococcoidia bacterium | reverse complement strand
ACCCTCTCGGCATAACCGAGAGGGTTATCTAAACAACTCCTGTTGTCCGTCTCGGTCACCGCCGATCCAAGCGGACTTTTAATTGCCTAGTTCGCTAGCTCACTGCCTCAAAGGTCAATGGCTATTTTATATGATAGCAGACCCGTATTATCTTGTCAATACCGCCTTATGTACTGCCGCTAGAATCAGCAGCACCATCAATCTTGATGACTTCGTTTAGCGCCGATATAGCAGCCTCTATTTGACCATCGTCAGGTTCCCTGGTGGTTATAGCTTGCAACAACAACCCTGGGGCCAAGAGAATTCGGACTATCGGGTTATCAATATGGCTTGCCCCAAATTTCATGATTTCATAGCTAATAACAGCGATGACCGGAATGAGAGCTATTCGAGACAATATGCGTATCCATAGAGTGGGCTGAGGAACCAAGGCGAAGACAAAAACAGCTACGATTAGCACGATAAATAGAAAGGCGGTGCCGCAGCGAGCATGGGCAGTAGAATACTTCTTAACCGACTCCACTTCCAAAGGGACGCCGGCTTCATAGGCATTCACTACTTTATGCTCAGCTCCATGGTAAGCAAAGACCCTTTTAATATCAGGTATCAAACTTATCACCTTGAGGTAAGCGATGAAAATGCCAATACGGATAAGTCCCTCAAAAATATTGCTCAATAGGGCAGAATTGATGTAAGGGTCAATGAGGTAGCGGGTGGCAAAGAGAGGAACCATGAAGAATAGGACTACACCCACAGCAAGGCTCACGGCTACGGTCCCCCATAAAACCGCTGTTGGTATTTTCTCTCCTACCTCCTCTGCCGCGGCAACTTGAGCAGAGTGAAGTAATGACTGCGTACCCAAAACTAGGGTTTCCACGAGAGCGATGATGCCTCTTATTAAAGGCATTTCTCTGAGACGCCCTTTGTATATACTGGCCAGCGGCTGCCTTTCTATGCTTAATTCTCCATTGGGCTGACGCACAGATATAGCCACGCCCTCCTTCCCCCGTATCATCACCCCCTCGATGACTGCTTGGCCACCGTAATGAAAAGATTTTGCCATTAGCGCCTCAATCTCCTTAGCTGCCTAAAGCAAAGGCTATAATTTTGTCTGACCATGAAAAACCCTTGAGCGTATTATGATAGAAACGGCGGGAAATATAAAGTTTAGCTCCTCAAACAGTGATGCTGAATGAATTCCTAGCTTCCTCGCATAAGCTTAAAGATAAACACTGCCACGGTCAAACAGACGCTGTCACAACAAGGAATAGAGAGTTGAACGTATTCTACTTTATCTTGTACCGCTTCTTAAAGCGCTCCACCCTACCCAGAGAGTCAACTATCCTTTGTTCACCCGTATAAAAGGGGTGGCATTTACCACATACTTCTACTCTGATTTCTGGCTTAGTCGAACCAAGGGTGAAGGTATTCCCGCAAAGGCAGATCACCTTGGCTTTATCATAATACTTGGGATGGATTTTTTCCTTCATTTATAAACGCTCACCTTCTTTTTGTATCTGGTTGCCGGCTCATATTTAACATAGCCATCTATTAAGGCAAAGAGTGTATAATCTTTGCCCAGGCCAACGTTGTCTCCCGGCAGTATACGAGTCCCGCGTTGCCGAACCAGGATAGCTCCAGCGCGAACTTGCTCTCCACCATACTTCTTCACTCCCATGCGCTTAGATACACTATCCCGCCCATAACTTGAACTGGCACCACCCTTCTTATGTGCCATGCCTATTCTCCTTTTTTACCCCTGATAATTTCGTTCACTAGTATTTTAGTATGAATCTGGCGATGTCCTGTCTTCTTGCGGTAGCGAACTTTGGACTTATATTTAAATACGATAACTTTTTCTCCCTTAGCTTCCCCTAAAGAAGTGGCCAGAACCTTAGCCCCCTTAATAACAGGATTCCCGACAAGGGTATCCTTATCTCCCCCGATAAACAGTACTTTATCGAGCTCAACTGTGTCGCCTTCCGAAACATCTAAGCGCTCGACTTCTATTGTTTGCTTTGGGGCTACCTTGTACTGCTTGCCACCTATTTCGATAATAGCGTAAATCTTCTCACCCCCATACAGAAAAGGGAATTCTAGCACCTCAAATTGCCCGGTGTCAAGCTAACGAAGAGGGCTATTGGGCCTTCCAAGGACAATTAGACATATCAACAGGAGAAACGAAGACAGGATTGTATATCTCCCCTCAAATCATGTCAGGAAGGGGAAACTGAAAAAATAGACTGACACTCACTTGAGCAGGGCCTTCCTGCCAATAACCTCATGCCCAACATACCACCTCTGGATAGCCTCAACTACCTCTTCAGGGCGATCCAGGACTCTCAATAGGTCGAAATCATTCTCAGAGACATACTTCCTGGATAAGACGGAGCTCCGCAGCCAATCCAGAAATCCCTTCCAAAATTCACTGTTGAACAATACTACGGGAAAAGGTTTTATCTTGTGGGTCTGCATCAGAGTTAGTACCTCTGTCAGCTCGTCAAGCGTGCCCAAGCCACCTGGCATTATGACAAAGGCAACGGCATATTTCACCAGCATGACTTTACGAACAAAGAAGTGATTGAACGTTATCGACCTTGTGGCGTAGGCATTACAGACCTGTTCTTCGGGAAGGGAGATATTCAGCCCGACCGATGTAACTCCAGCCTTTCGTGCACCTTTGTTGGCAGCCTCCATTATGCCCGGCCCCCCACCAGTTACAATCGAGAAGCCCGACTGCCCAAGTCGATAGGCTATTTCTTCCGTCTCTGCATATAGCTCGTCATCCACTCCTAATCTGGACGAACCATATATGGTCACTGCCGGCTCTATACCGGAAAGATTATCAAAGCCCTCTACAAATTCGCCTATTATTCGAAACATTCGCCAAGATTCTTCCTTGGCCAGTTCATTTATCTCATATCCGTACGACATATCGCCTCCCTTAAAAAGGCACACATGGCACCCAGATGAGCCGAGTAGATTGGCTGGTGCAGCCTTGACTTTGCATTTTATCACCGTTTGCTTTCTGCGGGCAAACTGCGCATACCTGACATAGACGAGGAAGCAAATCAGCACATGGGCACGGATATGCCACAGTCTTGTAAACCTCGCCTGCTGAGTCAGCAGCGCGATGTAAAATAATAGGTGTTACGGACTTGATTTGTCTTGCTGATGCAGGATATAATTCGTCGTTTGGAAATGAAACTTGCCATTAGCGGTAAAGGAGGGGTAGGCAAAACAATGTTAGCCTCTCTCCTTTCTACTACTCTTACCCAGTCTGGTTACTCTGTTCTGGCTATAGATGCCGACCCCAATGCTACTCTGGCAACCGCCCTCGGCTTTCCCCACCCCGAGAGGATAACCCCTATATCTGAGATGGCAGACCTGATTGAAGAGAGGACCGGAGCACGTCCCGGCCAAGCAGCTTCTTACTTCAAATTAAACCCCAGAGTTGATGATATACCTGGAAAGTATTGGGTGGAGCATAATGGAATCAAATTAATGGTGATGGGGCGGTTAAAGAAGGGCGGGAGCGGTTGTTATTGCCCTGAAAATGCCTTACTGGAAGCTTTGATTGCTCACATACTCCTGCGGAGGGATGAAGTAGTCATAATAGATATGGAGGCCGGGGTCGAACATTTGGGGCGGGCGACAGCGAGAGCCGTGGACAAGATGATTATTGTAGTGGAGCCAGGTAAAGGAAGTGTTGAAACAGCCTACAGGATAAGAGCACTGGCAAAGGACATAGGTTTGAAAAACATCGCGGTGGTCGCTAACAAAATTCGCAATGAACAGGACAGGGAATTTCTTATTTCCGCCCTGCCCGATTTTGAATTTCTGGGCTTTATTCCCTACGACCAGAGTATAATAGAAGCTGGCCTGGGCAATTTCCCTCTCATAAATTCCAGCCCAGAGGTCATCAGTCGAGTGCAGGATATTGCAGCACGCCTTAGTGCTGTTAAGCCGGAACTTATCGGTAAACCGGTAAGTTAAGAATTAAGAAGGGAGGTAGAAATGCCAGCAGAGATAATAGACGGAAGGAAAATCGCGGACGACATTCGTGTGGAGTTAAAACAAAGGGTAGAGAAATTGAAGGGAAAAGGGGTGACCCCGAAGCTCGTGGCCATTCTGGTTGGGGAAGACCCTGCTGCGTTATCCTATCTTCGTGGCATTGCCAAGGGCTGCGAAGCTGTGGGAATACTGACTGATACGGTTAAACTTCCGGAAAATGTCGCCCAGGAGGAACTAGAAAGAAAAATTGGAGAGCTCAATAAGGATCCTAAATGCCACGGTATTATCCTTCAGCTGCCCTTGCCCAAGCATCTTAATACTCTCAGAGCGGAGAGCGCCATCTCTCCTGACAAGGATGTTGACGGCACCAACCCGGTAAACACCGGGAAATTGCTGCTGGGTGAAGAGACCTTCTTCCCCTCAACTCCCTACGGTGTTCAGGAACTGCTGGTTCGCAGTGGACATAATCCTGAGGGCAAACATGTGGTTATCTGCGGGCGGAGCAACATAGTAGGGAAGCCGTTGATGGGTATTCTGGTCCAAAAGCAGAAGGGCGCTAATGCCACTGTAACTGTCTGCCATACTGGAACCAAGGACCTTGCCTCAATCGCCAGGCAAGCAGATATTCTGGTGGCGGCTATGGGGAAGGCTAAGGCTATTACCGCAGATATGGTGAAAAAAGGGGCGATAGTGGTGGATGTGGGAGTGAACCAAATAGAGGACCCGGCAAATCCAGGAAAGTTCAAGCTGGTCGGGGATGTAGACTTCGAGGCAGTGAAGGAGAAGGCAGGGGCGATAACTCCTGTCCCCGGTGGCACTGGTCCAGTGACTTCAGCATTGCTGGTAGCTAATACTGTAAGAGCCGCTGAGAAGATGGCTGGCCGGTGAGTCCACAAATCTTCTGGGAGGTGTTGATATGGCAGGTAATATACTTGATGGAAAGAAATTATCCACGGAAATAAGAGAGGAGCTGAAAGGAAGGGTAGCCAGGCTTAAGGAAAAGGGAATAACCCCCGGGCTTGCTGGCATCCTTGTTGGCGAAGACCCAGGCTCGGCATCCTATATCGGGCTTAAAGAAAAGGCAAGCGAGGAGCTGGGCATCAGTTCAAGGATGGTGAGATTACCCCAGAATACGAAACAAGAGGATTTGCTCAAGGAAATTGAGCGTCTCAATGAGGACCCTAAAATCCACGGCATTTTTATTCAGCTCCCCCTCCCCGGACATTTAGATGAAAACAAAGCATTAAATGCTGTTCTCCCAGAGAAAGACGTGGATGGATTTCACCCTGTGAATGTGGGCAAGGCCTGGATGGGGCAAGAAGCGTTTCTTCCGGCAACGCCAACCGGTATCTGGGAGATGCTAGTTCGGTATCGATATAGCAACCTTAAAGACAAGGAGGTTGTGATTGTGAATGTGGATAATCTTGTAGGGAAACCTTTAGCCTCGATATTGGCTCAAGAGAAAGTAGGGGCTAATGTCACTCTTTGCCAACCCTCCACGCGGAATCTATCCTCCTATACTCGTCGAGCCGATGTAGTGGTGGTTTCCGTAAATAAGCCAAAGTTTCTCACCGCCGACATGGTGAAGCAGGGCGTGATTGCCATAGATTTTGGTTCTAATTGGATTGATGACCCAACAAGTAAAACAGGGAAAAGGACTGTGGGGGACATAGATTTCGAACCTGTAAAGGAGAAGGCTGAGGCGATTACTCCTGTCCCCGGTGGACTTGGGCCTATGACTGTTACCATGCTTTTGGTCAACACCGTAGTAGCGGCTGAGCGAAGAGCCGAGCGTAAGAAGAAATAATAAATAAAAGGAATCATAAAGGAGGTTATCATGCCATACGATGCAACAAAGATGAAGGACTGGGAGATCGCAGAGGAAGCGGAAAAGAACATGCCCACCCCCGAGGAGTGGCAAAAGAGGCTGGGATTGCAAAAGGATGAGGTTATCCCCTACGCGAGAATAAGCAAACTGGATTTTTTGAAAATCATCGATCGCCTCAAGAAGAAGCCAGATGGCAAGTACATTGAGGTGACCGCTATTACCCCCACACCATTGGGCGAGGGCAAAACAACCACCTTAATGGGCCTGGTGGAGGGTCTGGGCAAACGGAAGCAGAATGTGATGGGCTGTATCCGCCAGCCCTCGGGCGGTCCCACCATGAACATTAAGGGAACCGCTGCCGGCGGCGGCAATGCCTTGCTTATTCCTATGACCGAATTCTCCATGGGACTCACCGGCGACATCAATGATGTCATGAATGCCCACAACCTGGCCATGGTAGCGCTTACCGCCAGAATGCAGCACGAGCGCAACTATGATGACACCGAACTAGCCAAACGTAACTTACGTCGGCTGGATGTGGACCCGACCAGAGTAGAAATGGGCTGGATTATGGACTTCTGTGCCCAGAGCCTGAGGAATATCATCATCGGCCTCGGTGGCAAGATGGACGGCTTTCTCATGCAGTCCAAGTTCGGCATTGCGGTAAGCTCTGAGATCATGGCTATGCTCGCCATAGTCAATGACTTAGCAGACCTGCGTAAAAGGATGGGCGAGATTACCGTCGCCTACGATAAGAAGGGCAACCCGGTTACCACCGGTGACCTTGAAGTTGGTGGTGCTATGACCGCCTTTATGCGCAATGCTATTAACCCCACTTTGTGCGGCACCGCGGAGTATCAGCCTGTCCTTGTGCATGCCGGCCCCTTCGCCAATATCGCCGTCGGTCAAAACTCCATCATCGCCGACCGCATCGCTCTCAAGATGGCCGACTACGTCGTCACTGAAAGCGGCTTTGCTGCTGACATTGGTTTTGAGAAGTTCTGGAATGTCAAATGCCGCTATAGTGGCCTCAAGCCACACGTGTCAATATTGGTTGCTACCATCAGGGCATTGAAGATGCATGGCGGTGGTCCCAAGGTTGTGGCCGGACTGCCACTACCTGATGCTTACACCAAAGAAGATTTGAAGACCCTGGAGAAAGGGCTTGCCAATCTGGTGCACCATATCAATACCATTAAAACGGCAGGCATTAACCCTGTGGTGTGCATCAACTCCTTCCATACAGATACTAAGGCTGAGGTCGCCATGGTGCGCAAGGCAGCCGAGGCGGCTGGGGCACGCTGCGCCTTCAGCGAACACTGGCTCAAGGGTGGCGATGGCGCATTGGAGTTAGCCGATGCCGCCATGGAAGCCTGTAATCAGAAAAATGACTTCAAATTCCTTTATCCCAACGAAATGAAGCTGCGTGACAGAGTGGACAAAATCGCCAAGGTCGTTTACGGTGCCGATAGCGTGTCCTGGGCACCTGAAGCCGAAGCCAAGGCCAAGGTATTTGAAGCAGATAAGAAATATGATGAGTACGCCACTATGATGGTGAAGACCCACCTGAGCTTGACGCATGATCCGGCCATTAAGGGCACTCCCAAGGGATGGACACTGCCTATCCGCGATGTGTTGATTTATTCGGGGGCGAAGTTCCTTTGTCCCTGCGCCGGCACAATTAGCCTGATGCCGGGCACCTCCTCTGATCCTGCCTTCAGGAGGATAGATGTTGATACCAAGACTGGCAAAGTGCAAGGGCTCTTCTAAGATGTAAGGGGGAGGGTACTGGTAAAAGTTAAAAACGTCTCTCTGACGATTGATGGTAAGAAAATAGGAGCTGCCCCAGGTGAGAAGGTCCTGTGGGCAGCTCTGGACAATGGCATCTACATCCCCAACCTTTGCGCTATTCGGGAAAAGAGCGAACCTTTTGCTTCTTGCCGTCTGTGCTTTGTGGAGATAGAAGGTAAGGATAACCCAGTTACAGCCTGTACTATACCAGTGGCAGAGGGGATGGTGGTTAATACCAAGGGGGCAAAAGCCTTGAGGCTAGCCCGCACTGCTTTGGAATTGCTCCTGGCTAGCCATCCTGTGGATTGCGCCCATTGTCTCAAAAATGGCTCCTGTGAACTTCAAAAACTAGCCAAGCATTTCAGCGTGAAGCTCAAAACAAAAAGGTTCAGAAAAATCCTGCCTGAGTTACCCATAGATTCTAGCAGTCCCTTGTTCATTTACGACCCCAACAAATGTGTGCTCTGCGGCAGATGCGTCTGGGTATGCCAGGAAAAACTGGGCAAAGGAACCATTGGTTTTGCTCACCGTGGCTTCCGGAGGATGGTCACCACCTTTGGAGATGAGCCTATGGGTAAGGCCCATTGCCAGGACTGTAGCGAGTGCGTTGCCGTTTGCCCTGTTGGTGCTCTGGTGTTCAAAGCCCCTTAACCAGACTTAGCCTCAATTAAACATGAGAAGGCTTAGTCCAGTCTTTCGTTATTATATATCAGGTTACATCCTCGTCAGCTTTAAAAGGCGCCGAGGGCAGAATCGGCGAAGGGTTCCCAGGCACGCCGCTCTTCATCATACGGGGCTTCTACCAGCAGGCATTGCTTGCCCAGAACCATGGTCTTCCACCGCCCATCGTAGAGTTCCCATTTACCTATGCTCCGGCAACTAGGGTCTCCATGACGGGCAAAACTCGCCCAGGCGTCCTGGATCTTCCTCGACAGAGCCCGGGCTTCCTCGCCAGAGCCGGTGAAATTCTCATCCAGAGTCCCGAACACAAACCCCAGATCCAGTGCATGGCATGAACCAAGAATTCCGTTCATGAACGGTGAAACCCAGTTAAACAGATACACATAAGTCGGCTGTTGACGGCGATAATGTGCCTCGGCAAGCCGAATCGCCGGCATGCGGAAAACCCTGTCCGACTGGATAGCAATATACAATTCAGCAGGGGTGACCGGAAGATTGCGCTGGCTACGAGCCTGGCGGTAGGCTTCTATTAGCCCGCCCACATCCCCACCCGGAATGAGACGCCGGCAACGCCGCAGCAAGCCAGCCTCGTCCAAGCTGGCCAGATTTTTATCCAAAATGGCAAAGAGCTTCCATTCATCCAGAGTAGTGCCGATCAGGACTGTCACACTGTCTGCCGAGCCGCCGACAATAGCGTGAATCGGCAATTCCGGAATCACATTGCCATCAACCACAGGCTTAATAGGCAAGCCACCCATAGCCAATTTCGGGCCCTGTGCTCTAGCCATAACCTCCACTTGAGCATTGAGGAGCTGCTGCTCAGTAAGCGACCGTAATTTTTTAACCTCAGCCGGCTTTATGTCTAGAATATCGAGAAAAATGGCTCCCAGTTTCTCAGCACGTTCTAGCGAGTTCACATGATGAGCCACCCCACTTTGGAGGATAACTTTGTGAAAAAGCCCGCGCGCCTTGGGCATTGCCAGCAACATCCCCACGCCCATGGCACCAGCGGACTCGGCGAAGACGGTCACATTATCAGGGTCCCCGCCGAAGCGCGAGATGTTATCCCGCACCCACTCCAGCGCCAGGACTTGGTCAAGCAGCCCCTCATTCCCTGTAGCAGGTATCCTGCCTTTTGTGACTTCATTCAGATTAAGGAAACCCAATACGCCCAGCCGATAATTAATAGTCACTACCACCACATCCCCGCGTGTAGACAGAGCCCGCCCATTGTAGATTAACCACGAGCCCGCACCGGTGGTGAAGAAGCCGCCATGGACCCAAACCATAACCGGGCGTTTAGCACCATCCAGCCCGGGAGTCCAAATATTGAGGTAAAGGCAGTCTTCGCTTTGTGGCTGTTTCTCCGGTGGCTCCAGAAACTGGATATCCATAGGCGTCTGTGGGGCGGTGGGCGCGAACTCCTTCGCCGGTCTAACTCCGCCCCAGGGTTTGGGAGGCCCGGGCGGCAACCAGCGGCGCTCGCCTACCGGCGGCGCCGCATAAGGTACACCACGGAAAACATACAAACCTTTCCTGAAAACGCCTTCGATTTTGCCTGAGGTAGCGTCGACAACTGCTGTTGAAGACTCAATCATGATTTTTCTTGACTTGAGGTGGACTGCATTATAGTAGCTTCCATCTTCATCGTCAAACGGCACAATTTTTGGATAACTTGGCACGTGCTATACTATTGGCCAGGATTCCGGAAAAACTAAACTGTCACAGTGTCGGTTAGTACGGAATCGCAATACCTGCCAATTAAAGCTGAAAAGGAGGAAGCAATGTTAGAGGTATTTTTAAACGAAGAGCGCAAGAAGTTCAGACAAGAAGTTCAGGACCTGGTCAAGAGCATACCACGGCAACTTATACTGGATATGGATGCCGATAAAATCAAGTTTCCCTACGAATTTGTCAGGGAAGCCGGCAAGAGAAACCTGCTAGGCACCAGGTTTCCCAAGAAATATGGCGGCAGAGACCTGAAATGGGTGGATGAACTCATCGAAATAGGAGAGGTCAACAAGCTCGGGGTGCCTTTTGCCTGTCTCGTCTCAGTTACCTCCATCGTTGGAGAAGGCTTAAACGTGTTTGGTACCGAGGCCCAAAAGAAGAAGTACCTCCAACCGTTAATCGCCGGCACACAATGGGCTGGCGAGGCACTCACCGAGCCCAGAGGCGGTTCTGATTTCTTCGGTGCCACTACCGTGGCTCGCAAGAAAGGAAATTATTATTACCTTACCGGACAGAAGCGCTTCGTCGTCGGCTCGGAAGGCGCCGATTTCTTCCTGGTATTCGCCGTCACCAACCCCGGAGCTGGCCGCGACTCGCTCAGCGCCTTCATCGTTGAGAGGGAGATGGGCGTGGAGGTCAAGCATGTCTACGGCTTGATGGGCTGCCGCGGTACAGGCACAGGTAGATTGGTCTTCCGCGATGTGCCGGTACCAGAAGAGAATTTGCTGGGGAAAGAGAACGAAGGGGCAAAGATATTCTATAAATTGATGGTGCCGGAAAGGCTTCTCGGTGGCGGAGTAGGTGGCTCCCGAGCTATTCTGGAAGTGGCCGCCCGGTATGCCAACAAACGGAAAGCCTTCGGCCAGACCATAAGGAATTTTGAAGGGATAAGCTTCAAGATAGCCGACTGCGTCACCAAGCTTGATGGTGTCAGCGCGCTGGCATACGCCGTGGCCAAAACCATCGATGATGGAGTAGGTACTGCGGCTTACCAAAGGAGACTGGTATCGGAGGTGAAGAAACTGGCTACCCAGACACATTGGGAAGTGGTGAATGACGCCATGCAGATTCTCGGCGGCATCGGGTATACTCACGTCTACCCGGTGGAACGGGCGCTCCGGGAAGCCCGACTTATTATGATCTGGACCGGCAGCAACGAAGTCATGAACTTAATAATCCAGCATGAATACTATAAGGAAATCCTGGCTAAAGGTATCGAGGGCAGAGATATCGAAGCCGATGTTCCTCTCACCCCAGCAGAGCTGGCAGAGGAAAGGATTTACGAATCAGAACCCATAACTGCTGCCCCATAATATGGAAAGGCTAAACTGTCACAGAAAAGGAGCACATTTATGGATGTCAGCGAAGCCGTGAAAAAGCGTAAGAGCATCAGGGGCTACAAACCTGACCCTGTGCCTAAAGAGGTTTTACAGCAAATACTGGAATTGGCGAGCAATGCCCCATCTGCTATGAATACCCAACCATGGGAGTTCACTGTGCTCACTGGTGACGTTCTGGAAAATATACGACGGGGCAACATGGAGCTGCTCAACTCCGGAGCACCGCCTAACCCCGAGCATGTGGTTGCGAGCTGGCCAAAGGAGAGCATCTACCGCCAACGCCAGGTAAACCTCGCCAAGCAGCTTTTTCAGCTTATGGACATACCCCGGGAGGACAAGGAAAAAAGGGGCAAATGGCTGGAGCGTGGATTTCGTTACTTCGATGCGCCGGCGGCGATCATCCTGTCCACTGATCGCTGTCTGAGCGAGAGTGGCCCGCTGCTCGATATTGGTGCTGTGATACAGACTATTTGTCTTACCGCGCTGCACTTCGGCCTGGGGACCTGCATCGAAGACCAGGGAACGATGTATCCCGCCGTGTTGAGAAAATACGCCTGCATACCGGAGTCCAAGCGGATAGCAATAGCCATCGCCATTGGCTACCCTGATTGGGATTTCCCTGCCAACAAAGTGGAAAGTGAGCGGGAGCCTATTAAAAACGTCACCACATGGCTCGGTTTCGACTAAGTCGCCATTTCAAATGTGCGTGGCAATGTTTGCAGAATAATGCGGGCCGGAGAAGTTACTTTCGCCCTAGGATGGAACCAATAAAATCTCTTTTCCCGCGGACAAAATCGCTTACCGGCATTTCGCGTTTTCCTTCTAACTGAACCTGGCAAAGCCCTAAAATACCTTGCTTTGTTACCACCCCAACTCCCGGTTGCTCCGCCAGGGCGATTACTTCCCCTATCTCTCCTCCTCTCACATCGCCAAGGGGAATAGCTTTATGGATTTTCAGCCGCTTCCCCTGACACCAGGTATAGCAGCTTGGCCAGGGATTGTACGCCCTTACCATCCGCCAGAGCTCGAGCGCAGGAAGATGCCAGTCCATCTCGCCATCCTTACTGGTTATCAACTTGCTATAAGTAGCCTGCGACTCATCTTGAGCTTGCGGTTTGAGTTCGCCCCCCAGCCATTGGGGCAAGGTCTCCAGCAAAAGCGCAGCCCCCACATCAGCCAGCTTGGAGTTCAGCGAGCCTGTGGTATCCATAAAGGAAATCCCCACTTTTCCCTGGGCTAAAATCGGCCCGGTATCTAATCCAGCGTCCATTACCATTATGCTGACCCCGGTAAGTTCATCTCCGCAGAGAATGGTATTAGCGATTGGAGACGGACCTCGGTGCCGCGGCAATAATGAAGGATGAACGTTAAGACAGGCAAATTTGGGCAAGGAAAGCACTTCC
>JBEKTM010000037.1:0-12818 GCA_049516035.1 Dehalococcoidia bacterium | reverse complement strand
AATCAATGGGGAGCCTTAAGCCATGTGGTTCTGATAGTTCCAACAAAATCAAATTACCGTGTAATATACCCATGGTCTTGTTTGGCGGAATGACGTATATATTGTTAGGTTTGACTTCCATTCCATCTTTTACCTGATAGACAGGCATATCCGTACATTTCTTCAAGAGTTCAGGCATTATGCTGACGTGGGACGGGTCTAAATGTGTTACCACGACAAATCCCATACCGGTGTCTGACGGCATATTGGTAAATAGTTCCTGCAAAGCCTCCAGCCCACCAGCAGAAGACCCTATACCAACGATAGGAAAATCGTTTTTCCCTTTCTGGCCGGGAGAAGTAGTTTTTCTGACCTGTTTAGTTTTAGGGGATTCCTCTGTTTTACTAGAGGCCTGTTTGGTTTTTTGCTTCGCCCCATCTTTTTTTATCGCCATTACAAAATCACCCCTTACAATTGTTCCACAAGCACGTTACCTGGATGATGCAAATAGAATCTCACTCCTCCTTAACTTGACATGGTATTTCTTCGACATTAATTATTTCATTTCTTGTCTTAAGCACACTCAGGTCTTCCTCAGTAAACAGCTTAAATCCTCTTCTGTCTCTCCGTATTTTGTTCAGCACACCCTTTTGAATCCACCGGGAAAGTGTAGCTCGACTAATGCCAACCCTTTCACATGTCTCCGTTGTGCTGTAGAGAAGCTGACCATTTATTTCTATGGGCATGATTCAATTCACCTCGATATGAGTTGGTGCGATACAGATTGGTACAAATAGAGTTTAGAAGAATCAAATCACTGTGGTATCACAAAAAGCTGCAATAATTTCTCAAAAATATCACGTTTGTTTGTATTACCATGAGCGCCTTACTTATGCCGCCAGATGGTTAAGTTATTTAAATATGTCTTGGAGGCTGACCAGCAAACACTTTTTATGTTTCTAGCTTCATTGTGTAACAAATAGTCATAAGGTAAAATTCCAAGAACTAGCTCGTTTTACGATACATGGGGGAGGGGGAGCCTAGGTTTTTAGAAAACAAGGAGAACGTGGGGAAAATACCCCCAAATAGGAGCTAAATAGCAATTTGTTCGCCGCTTACAAAGGGGTTCTTGTTATTTCAGGGGAAGCAATCGCACCTTACGCTTCTCTCTCGCGTTATTCTTCATCGTCACATTGGTCTTAGCAACACACCCAGGACAAAATTTGCATTCGATAGGCTGGCTGTAGTGCTTTCAAGCGGTCAGACTCCTTTTCCCTTTGTGAGAATTTTGTGAGTTTTCAGCCGACCCTTGTGATGCTCTTGTGACACCGCTACCATAGGATTGATATGTTCTAAAAATCCACAAATGCAACGAAAGCCACAACATGAGACATTTACCCCAAATGAACATTTGGATAAGCCATCAGAGCAAATTAGAGCCACTCGGTATCAAGATAGGGGGTCTGCGTGCCGGAGAATAGCCAGAATAGAAGATTTTACCGGTTCGCAGCTTTAATAAGCCTATGCATAAACGGATCAAGGTTAAGGACATTGCCAGCTACTGTATGGTAAGCAAGACCACTGTGCGAAGATGGGTTGAAAGCGGGAAACTGCAGGCAATCAGGCTGCCCAGTGGTCATTACCGAATCAACAGGGTGGATTACAGGCGCTTCCTTGAGAGTTGTGATATTCCTCTCAGGGAAGGCACCTTTGAGTCCAAATCTAAAAGAAAGGAGAAAACTTAAAATGGCAGTACAGACCTCGATGGCATCTTCAGGACTGGCTGAGGTCCTGGACCGGATACTGGATAAGGGCCTCGTGCTCGATGCTTGGGTAAGGGTTTCCCTGCTCGGCTTGGAAATCCTCACCATTGAAGCCAGGGTAGTCATAGCCAGTGTCGAGACATACCTGAAGTATGCTGAAGCAATTGGCCTTACGGCTACAGCAGCCTAAGAATCGAGGGGACGATATTGCCAAGGTACCCTTGGCTAAGAAGCGCACCTTGCCAATGTCTCTCCTGTCTTAATGAGGATGAAATTATGGAACCGGTTTTAGAGCTTATTACCTCCTACGAAAGCAGAATCGCTACGGTGGAAGAACTGATGACAACGGCCTATCAGGCCACGGAGACCTCCGGCGGGAGTTTCGATATTTTAGATAAAGAGAGGGAAAGGCTGAAAACCGGTTTACAGAAAACGCTCGCCAGGAACTGCTCTTTACGCAAGAAAGACTTTAACTGCTTGTTGGAACAGCTACTTTCCGATTCCGATAAGAACAGGAAGGAAATTGAGGAAGAGCAAAGCCGGGTCAGAGAAAAAGTTAAGGAATACCTGGATGAGCAAAAGCAACTGTCAAATTCCCTGCGGCAGCAGTTAGTCGAATTAACCCAGGAAAAGATGGATAAGGGTTGCCTCGATGCGGTTATAGGTAAAATCAAGGCTACCTACGAGGATAAGGGACAGCGGCTCTTTTCCATCCTACGAAACTTCCAGCTACGCTTGAAGGACTTTCAGAGGGAACAAGAGGAAATTAACCACAAACTGCAAAGGCTTGTGGATAGAGGCGAATCCTTGAGTCTGGAAGACATGAGGCAACTGGAAGCGGCTGAAGCTCTCCAGAAGAGAGCAACGGACAGAGAGCTACGGCGCGAAGAAGTTAACAGGCTGTTGGCTCACTTCGGGCAGCAGCGCCAGGAAATCCGCCGCCATTAGCGGCATAATAATTTTAATTAAAAAGGAGGACAGAGATGGGGATTGCTTCTGAGATGAAAGAACTTACACGGGATATTACTTCTTCCCATAAGGACAGGGTGAAAAGGATTGGTGAAATAAGGGAAGAGGTAAAAGGGGCCAGGGTAGAAGCCCAAGACATGATTCATAGCTTTAAAGACTCTCGTAAGGAGACAAGCCGACAGCTGAGGAGAGATTTAGCTCGGGACAAAACAAGTAGAACATCTAAAGTCAAAGGCATTCTTAGAGAGTCTCAGAATATTCTTAAAGGTTTCGAAAACTCTCGAAAAGAGGCAGGTGCCCAGCTAAGAAAAGATTTATCCAGGAGCACCGCGGCCAGACAGTCTGATGTAAAAAAGATATTGGATGGTTCCCGGAAGCTTCTCAAAGGATTTCACACATCTCGGCAGAACGTAAGTTATGAACTAAGGAAAGACCTGGGCCGAAGCCGGGCTAAATCCAAGTCCGAGGTGGGGGAACTGCTTGGCAGTGCCCAAAGTCTGGTAAAAGACTTCCAGACATCCCGCCGGGAAGCGGGCGGCCAGCTAAGGAGAGACCTGGCTCAGAGCAAGGCTAGTATAGAATCGGATGTAAGGCAGATGCAAAGCGCTTTCCGTAAAGCCCGGGGAAATGTCAGCGCCGACCTGAAGGGTGCGAGAGCCGCGTGGCAGGGATTAGCCGGTACGATACAAGTCAGCAAAGGCAGGACAGAAAAGCCACTGGAAGCGGAGGTGTCGGCTCCCGAAGAGGGAAACCCCGACCTTGAGATAAAGATGCTGACAGCCGTCCGCGAGCATCCTGAAGGAACGACCCTGGCAGGGATAGCTGACAGCCTCGACGTTGCATCTGTCGTGCTGGGGCGGGTGTCAAAGAGCCTGATGAAAAAAGGAGTGATCCGTAAAGAGGAGAAGCTTTACTTCCCCGCAGACGGCGAAAGCGATTCGAAGCAGGGGCTCCATTTTAGGCCGCCTCTCCGGTAGCCGAAGAGGAAATTTCTAACAGTGAGGGATATTATGCAGAGTGAAGCTCTAAGAAACATCAGAACAATGCGCCAGGTCAAAACCAGCCTTGACCTGGTCAAAAACCAGAGAGTTAAGACCACCAACTCGTTGTCCAGAACAGAGGAGGAAGTGGCGCACTTACTATCTTTGACTGACAGGCAGGTAGAACAGACCCTGGCTAAAGAGCGGAAGCGTTCTGCTGCTATGGAAGCATCGATAGATAAATCGCGGCAGCGGTTACTAAGGGCAAGGGATAAGCTGGCGGCGACCATCAACAAGAATCGAGCGCTAACCGAGTTGAGGCACGAGCTACAACAGGCACGCCTGGAGGGAAGGAATCCCACATCGGAAAAGGTAAAGGTGCCAACTCGAAAGCCAAAACTGCGCCAAGTAGAGCTCAAATATTAAACATTAGTATTCATTCAGCAATCACTAATGGTACTCCGTAAGCGGGTAGTGCGGAGAAATCGATAGAGCAGGCAGGTGACGATTATGTACGGAGAGATAGCAACAATACCAGCAGTACCAACAGTGCCAACAGTGCTTAGTACTCAACCGAGTGCCGACTTTGTGGAAACGCCTTATATAAAGAACCTTACCAACCGGGCGCTTGATTACATCAGGGCGGGTTTCCCTGTCAATCTCAGTGGACCGGCTGGGGTCGGGAAGACGACTCTGGCTCTGCACATAGCCGCTCAGCTGGGTCGTCCGGTAGTGATAGTCTGCGGGGACCACGAGTTTGGCAGTTCCGATCTGGTCGGTGGGCTATTGGGCTATCATAAGAAAAGCCTGAAGGATAACTTCATCCGCTCGGTGCTTAAGACTGATGAGAGCATGACCTCGCAATGGGTAGATAATCGGCTCACCACTGCCTGTCAGCACGGACTCACTCTAATCTATGACGAATTTACCCGGTCGCGGCCGGAGGCAAACAACGTGCTGCTTTCGATATTGGCAGAGGGACTTCTGCCCCTGCCCGCGTCCAGGGGCGGTGAGAGTTACTTGAAGGTGCATCCCGATTTTACCGCTATCTTTACCTCTAACCCCGAAGAATACGCCGGGGTCTACAAGAGCCAGGACGCCCTCCGCGACCGCATGGTGACTATAGAACTAGGTAATTTCGATGAGGAAACCGAAATCGATATCACCCGGGCCAAGGCCAAGCTTTCCTCAAGGGACTCCCGGCATATTGTCCGCTTAGTGAGGAAGGTGAGGGAGGCTAAATCGGAGAACAGGCTAACCCCCACGGTTCGGGCCTGTATCGTATTGGGCAAGATATTTAAACTAAAAGACGGGGCCGGTCCCGGCGGCAACGGTTTCAAGCAAATCTGCCTTGATGTTTTAATGTCCGAGGTAGCGGGAAAGGACAGGAAAAAGGTCAGCCAGGTGATAGACGAGTTTCTGGTGGCTTCTTTCTATGCGGGGGCAAATTATGCCGAATAAAGAAAAAAAAGATAAGGTTGATGTTGATTTTGGCATGGGCAATATAAGCTTCGGCGGGTTGTTCAAAGGGCTGGGTAACCTCATTGACCTGGCTTCCAAGTTGAGTGAAGAAGGGGTCGAGAGAAAGGGCGAGATTACGGGCTTGCCCAGGGGAGCCAAAGGGGTTTACGGCTTCAGCATTAGAACCCTGGCGGGTAAGCCGGTGATAGAGAGCTTTGGCAACATCAGGGAAACAGCCAAGGGGCCGGTGGTAGAAGAGGTCCGGGAACCAATGGTAGACATCTTCGACGAAAAAGACCGGATTTTAGTCATTGCCGAATTACCTGGTGTATCGGAGAGCGAAATTAAAATTGAGATAACCGGGGATATCCTTAATTTGGCTGCTTCTGATAGAGACAGGAAATACGCCAAGGAGATTCTTCTTCCCAGCAAGGTAAAACCAGACTCGGTAAAGACTGCCTACAAGAATGGTATTTTAGAAATTATCCTTGAAAAGGAAAAGTAAGCAGAGGAGATAGCTTTTGTGAGCGTTGATACTGCGGTGATGACTCTTCGTGTCGCTGAGGCGAAACCTCGAGATGTAGGGCGAGGTATCGCCCGAATTGACCCGCAAGACCTGGAAAAATTAGGTGCTGAAGTGGGTGATATTATTCAGGTAGAGGGTAAGCGAAAGACGGCCGCCAAGGTCATGCCTGCCTACCCCGAAGACCGCGGTAAGTCGCTCATCCAGATGGATGGGCTTTTACGAGGTAATGCCCAGGTCTCTCTGGATGAGAAAATTACGGTGCAAAAAACCAGTTTTTTACCAGCTGATAAGATAGTATTGAACCCCCTGACTCTGGTGAGGTCAATTAGCCAGGAGAGAGATACCAAATATATTGGCACCTTGTTAGACGGGCTGCCACTGGTAGAGGGAGACACTATTAGAGCCAACCTCTTCGGCACACGCAGCCAGGATTTTACAGTTATTAGCGCTGTTCCTAAAGGGATAGTGCTGGTTCACACCAGGACCAAGATTGAGGTTAAAGAGAAGGCTGAAGCCAGAGCTAAAGACTCCAAAATATCCTATGAGGATATCGGCGGCCTGGGAAAAGAATTACACAAAATCCGAGAGATGGTTGAACTACCTCTCAAGTATCCTCAGATCTTCGAGCGGCTGGGGATAGACCCTCCTAAGGGGGTGCTGCTCCACGGCCCTCCGGGATGCGGTAAAACGCTGATTGCCCGCGCCGTGGCCAATGAGACAGCCGCTTATTTTACCCATATCACCGGTCCTGAGATAATGGGCAAGTTCTACGGGGAGAGTGAAGGACGGCTCAGGTCAGTCTTTGAAGAAGCTAAGACAAACGCGCCCGCTATTCTTTTCATTGATGAAATCGATTCCATCGCTCCCAAGAGAGAGGAGATGGGAGGCGAGAAGCAGGTGGAAAGAAGGGTGGTGGCACAACTGCTGGCCCTCATGGACGGGCTGGAATCCCGGGGCGAGGTAATCGTCATCGGGGCCACCAACATCCCCAACTCTCTTGACCCGGCACTGCGGCGGCCCGGCAGGTTCGACCGTGAGATTGCCATCAGCATCCCCGACCATAAAGGGCGTTTGCAGATTCTTCAGATTCACACCCGGGGCATGCCCCTGGCCGAGGATGTAGACCTGGAAAGGCTGTCCCAGATTACTCATGGCTTCGTGGGGGCTGACCTGGAAGCCTTAAGCCGCGAGGCAGCCATGAACGCCCTGAGGAAGATAATGCCCAGCATCGATTTTCAACTGGATGAGATTCCTTATGAGACTCTCTTGAAACTCGAGGTGACAATGAATGACTTCACCGAGGCGCTCAAAGAGGTGGAACCCTCAGCGATTCGGGAAGTCTTCGTCGAGGTCCCCGATGCAAGATGGGAGGATGTTGGTGGCCTGGATGAAGTGAAACATAAATTGATTGAGGCCGTAGAATGGCCTTTGCGATATCCTCACCTGTTCCAGGAGGCAAACGTCAAACCACCGAAGGGTATTCTTCTTTCCGGCTCGCCAGGGACGGGAAAGACTCTGATAGCCAAAGCGCTGGCCCATGAAAGCGAGGTAAATTTTATCTCGATAAAGGGCCCCGAGCTGATGTCAAAGTATATCGGCGAATCGGAAAGAGGCGTCAGAGAGATATTCCGGAAAGCGAAGCAAGCCAGCCCGTGTATTATCTTTTTCGATGAGTTTGATTCGCTGGTTCCCGAACGTGGATCGGGAGATAACTCGCAGGTTACGGAGAGAGTTATCAGCCAGTTCCTCACCGAGCTCGATGGGCTGGAGGAGCTCAAGGGGGTGCTGGTTCTGGCAGCTACCAATAGAAAGGACCTCATCGATTCCGCCATCGTGAGGACGGGCAGGTTTGACTTTACCCTGGAGTTCCCGCTGCCTGATGAAAAGGCGCGTCAAGAAATATTTAAGATTCATGTCAGGGGCAAGCCCCTGGCTTCCGACATCAACCTGGAAGTCCTGGCCCAGAAAACAGAGGGACTGGCGGGTTCAGATATAGAGGTCATCTGCCGCGAAGCCGCCATGACCGCCATTAGAGTATTCGTCAAGGCTGAAGAAAAAAAGAGTAAACTCCAGATTTCTAAGAAGCATTTTGACCTGGCGATCGACTGGTTGAAAGCCCAGAAAGGGGAAGAATAGATGTCCGGGCAAGGCGAATATATTTACGGCATCGTTGAGGAACACCAACCTAGGAGATTCAGCTTCACGGGGGTGGGAGAGGCTGATGTATATACTATCAACCATCAAAGAATAGCCGCCATAGTCAGTGATATCGAATTCTCAGAGATAGACCCGACCCGAAAGAACGTACAGGCGCATATGGTTATCCAGGATGAGCTTTTAAAAGAATATACCCTGCTTCCCATGGGCTTCGGCATGGTGGCTGCCAGCGAGGATGAGGTCCGAGGATTGCTGGAGAAGAATTACATGGGGCTTATAAATGAATTAAACCGACTCGCCGACATGATCGAAGTTGAGCTGAAGCTCTACTGGGACCAGGAGACCATCATTAAAGAGATTCAAGGTGAAAACCAGGAACTCTCCCGGCTTAAGGCAAAAATGAAGGCTTCATCCTCCCCCGCGGAAATACGGAACTTGATGATTGAAGGCGGCAAGTTGGTGGATAACATCGTTCTTGACTGGAAGACCAGATACGCCGACATGGTTTACACCGTCCTCAAGGAGCTTTCTTGTGAGTCTAAGGTGAATAATCCGGTGGGACTGAAGAACCTCCTCAATGCCTCTTTCTTGATAGATAAGTCCCAGGAGAATAAGTTCAAGGAACAAGTATACACGCTGGATTCCAGGTTCCAGGGAAAAGTAAATTTCAAATATGTAGGGCCTATGCCACCTTATAACTTCGTCGATTTGAGGCTGGAGCCGGTGAAATGTTAATTGGATTTCTATCCAGCGTTTTATTCGGCGTTCCCATGACGCTCACTAAAGAGGTACTGGGTAAACTGAGAGACGAGATTGACAAGGAACGCCTTATCACCGAGGAGTCGATTAAAGAGAGGCTCCAGCAGCTACAACTGCTGCTGCAGGACGGCGAGCTAACTGAAGAGGCATACGAAGGCCTGGAAGAAGAGCTTATCGCAAGGTTGAGGGCGGTGAGAGAATACCAAAAGAGCCAGGAGGTGAAATAAATGCCATTACAGGCAACCAGGGACGAATGCAACACTCTTGTGGACGTCATTGACCGCGTGCTGGACAAGGGACTGGTTATCAATGCTGATATCTGTGTTTCGATAGCCGGAGTCGAACTCCTGGGAATCAAGATAAGGGCCGCCCTGGCCTCTTTTGAAACAGCCGCCAGATACGGTCTGGAGTTCCCGAGCGGCACCAATTATGAGAAGGCCGCCTGGAAAGAAACGGAAGTAGGCAAGGAGATATGCCCGCAGTGCAACAAAAAAGTCGCTACCGAGGAGCTTCTGAACGAGGGGTGTCCCTGGTGCGGGTGGATAAGCGCTAAGGCCAAGAGAGTTGAAGACAGAATAGCTCCCAGAATCCCGGCGGAGTAAAAAGGTGGAAATGTTAAGATGGGCGCTGTGACTGTAAAGACTCGAAAAGGATTAGCTCAGCTCCTTCAGATTCTTGATGAAAAGAGCCGGGCTATATTGTGGCACCTGTGGTGGCACCGGCATGCCGGAATAGCGGAATTAAGAGAGCTCATTGACGCTGCCAGCGATTTTGAAGTCCTCTATAGACTGAAGGAGGTCATCAACGAACAAGCCCTAAGGCTCTGGGGAAGGCCGGTAGTGGGCTTTGAACAAGCAAATATTGACTCTCTCAGTGGCGAAAAGGTCCTATTCAGCTGGTGGTTTCTGGATGAAGAGAATGTGCCCATATCGGATGGGAACAAACCACTGGTAGATATATTCAATGAAAAAGAAGGCATCTCCATAATCGCTCAACTGCCGACCTCGGCTGACCCTGCTCACCATGAGTTCTGTTATAAGAACGGCATATTGAAAATCGGATTGGTAAAAAGGAAGATTAATGGGACAGGCCAAGGGGAAAAGAAGAAAGGAAGATAACCCCCGGAATCAGCAGGAGAAACCGCCGGAATGCCCGGTGGAAAGCGTTCTTTGCGGTCTGGGTGAGGTTATGCCCGGCTTCGGCGAGTTAGTCAAGGGACTGAAGAAATCGGAAGCCTTTCAGAAGAGACTGGAAGCCGCCAACGCCGAAATCGAGCGACGCATAGGAAAAGCCCCTCCATCAGGCGGGGTAGTTGGCGCGAGAAGGAGTATTATTCCGCCCGGGACTAACCTGAAGGTAAGCCGAACCACGCTCGGGAAAGAGTCACCGGTGCCAGTACCCCAGAGAGACGTGATTACTGATATGTTTGACGAGGGTAACAACCTTGTGATAATCGCTGAACTACCCGGTGTAAATGAGAAGGATATAGAGATTGAAGTCAAAGGTGACCGGCTGGTACTCTTTGCCAGGAGCCAGGGTCGCCAGTACCACAAAGATATAGCATTGCCTTGCCCAGTCAAAGAAAAACCGAGCTTAACTTGTAAGAATGGTATTTTGAAAATCAGCCTGGAGAAGGAACCTAAATAGGTCTATGTTATGGCTATTAATATTGATGAGAACAACCTGAAGCACGGTGTGCTGGGGCTGGTGATAGCCTTGGTCGAGGTAATCAGAGACGCCCTGAAAATCCAGGCGTTCAAAAGAATGGAGGGCGGAAGCCTGAGCGAGGAAGAGTGCGAGCGCCTGGGGAAAGCGCTGATGGACCTGGATATCGCCCTTGAAGAAATCAAAGCCGAGCAGGGCATCATTGAGTCGGTCCAGGCGGTGCGAGACGGGCTGGATGAGATTGTGGATGGTGTGATTGATAGAATAGTTAACCCGGAAAGATGGCAGGAGGAAACTGCTGAAAGCCTACCGGTTTAATTAGGGAAAAGTAACCTCTTGTGGAGGCAAATAAATGGAAGAAATATTCTACGCCGCACTGGCCCTGCACATAGCAGGCAAGCCGGCCAACAAGGAAAATATACAGGCCGTCCTCAGCAAAGCGGGCACACCGGTTGATGAGCCGGCCCTTGATGCTATTGCCGCCTTTGTTGAATCTTTGGCCGCTGCCGGCCAGGAAAAAGATAGTACTATTGATCCCAGAATCATCAAGTTTTTAACTACCGAGCTGACAGGACAGAAAGTAGAAACAAAGCAGTTAGAGGTACTCCTTGCCGAACTGAGCAAAGCCGCCGCTTTAGTCCCAGAGACGCAGAACGCGATCTTTGGAGGGCTGATAGCATCGGAGGAAGGAGAGGCAAAACATAAGGCACGGGGAAGCATGGCTGGGGATGGGTTTATCACCAAGGAGGCTAAGGCTGTAGCCAGGGTTATGGCATCAAAACCTGAAGTTAGCGCCCGGGGTGAAGGGCGATATGTGTACGGAGTGGCGGTGGGAGAGAAGGAGATCAGGCTGGGGACGATAGGGATAGAAGGAAGCGAGGTTTACACTATCCCATACGAAGATATCAGCGCTATCGTTCATAATTGTTCTACCGAGCCGTATCAATCTACCGATGACGAAACGGTGAAGAACTGGGTGAAGATACACCAAAGCGTTCTCGATACGGCCGGCGAGCGACTCGGCATCGTCATCCCCCTGGGATTCGATACGATACTGCTGCCAAAGGATGATGTCACTTCCCCTGAACAAGTGGTGAAAGACTGGCTCAAGAAGGATTACGACCGCCTTCGTGAGGTGATGAGAAATATAGAGGGTAAAGATGAGTATGGAGTTCAGGTCTCGTATGAACCTAAGTTAATAATTATGCAGATTTCAGAGAAGAGCGAAGAGATTAGAAAAATCAAGGAAGAGATAGCCACCAAATCACCGGGTATGGCTTATATGTACAAGCAAAAGCTGGAAAGAGCCGTTAAAGCGGAGACAGAGAAGCTTGCCAACGTGTGGTTCACCGATTTCTACGGTAGGATTAAGAAGTACACCGATGATATTATAGTCGAGAAGACCAAAAAGCTGAATAATGGCAAGGTGATGCTGCTTAACCTCTCCTGCCTGGTCGCCAGAGAGAGAATCGAAAGCCTGGGTAAAGAGCTGGAAGAAATCAATAATATGGACGGCTTCTTCGTTCACTTTTCCGGTCCCTGGCCGCCCTACAGCTTTGTGGCCAAGCCAGTTGTTTTAGTTAAAGGAGAATGAAATGCAGCCTACCCGAGACACTCATGCCACACTGGTAGACCTCCTCGACAGGGTATTGGAGAAGGGGCTGGTTCTTAACGCCGACCTCCTTATTAATGTCGCCGGCATTCCCCTCCTAGGGGTCAATTTGAGAGCCTGCATGGCCGGGATAGAGACCATGTTAAAGTACGGCATCTGGCAAGACTGGGATGAAGCACAACGGTCAATCGCCACCAGGGAGCGACAGCAACAAAGAGTAAAAGAGCCGATAAATGTTTCAGGATTGGAACCGGAGCATAATATCCTATCTTCTCTTGATAGAAAGATAGCCGGAAAATTTTTAACTAAAGAGGAGGTAAAGATCTAAGATGAATGCCAATCAGGTAATAGAAAAGGCGCGAAAGGAATTTATCGGACTCGGTAAGAAGCCAACCGATGGTATTACCGGCCTCTCTAAAACGAAGGAAGGGTGGGCTATCCAGATGGAGTCACTGGAAAGGAAGGCCATCCCGGATACCATGGATGTGCTGGGGTTGTATGAACTCCGCATGGATGAAGAGGGCCATCTTCTCGGCCTGGATAGAAAGAAGTTACGCAAACGCGGCGAAACAAAGGAAGAATGAAAGGAAAGTGCCAGATGACAGAGTGGAACAAATGCCCGGGATGCGGGAGCACTATTAGTGGTGACTCTGATTTCTGCCCGAATTGCGGAGAGCCATGGACCATCAAGTGCCCGGGTTGTGGCATGATACAGCGTTTCTGGAAGTTGCGCAAATTTTGTCACAATTGTGGCACACGGATGGAATTGCATGGCGTCGTTAAGAGTAAGCACAAGTAGATTAAGAAAGGTCGTAGACCGATGCTTACTTCTAATAACCCGAAGGGCAGAGTTCCACGGGCTTTGCCCGTGGGTGAATGAACAGGCGGCGATATGAGGTGTAGAATAGATGCGTGGAGACGAGGTTATCTGGGCACGGCGTTTATTG
>JBEKTM010000036.1:0-12884 GCA_049516035.1 Dehalococcoidia bacterium | reverse complement strand
CTAAAGGACATTCCCTTCTATTCCATGTGTGAACACCATCTCCTGCCCTTCTATGGCGTAGCCCATGTCGGTTATATCCCTAGCCCTAGTGGTAGAGTAGTAGGGGTCAGCAAGCTGGCCAGGGTGGTGGAAATCTGCGCCCGGCGCCCTCAGCTTCAAGAAAGGATGACCCAGCAAATTGCTGACGCCATCTTCGAAGCACTTCAACCCGATGGGGTGGCTGTGGTTATCCAAGCCGAGCACTTATGCATGGTTATGCGGGGGATAAAAAAGCCCGGAACAACCGTGATAACCTCGTCGGTGAGGGGGAATTTCCGAAGCAAGGTGGCAACTCGCAGCGAATTTTTGTCTTTAATTCAAGGGAGGTAGTTTATTCGTGACGCAAGGACTCGATGGGGTCGAGTCGTGCCGCCCGGATGGCCGGGTACAACCCAGAAATAAGTCCGATACCAATTGCTACACCTACCGCCAGGGCAATAGCATCGCCGGAAAGCGTAGCAGCAAAGGAGAAACCAAGATTTGTCGCTACGATAGACATGATTTTAACTATAATCCACCCCAGTCCTATCCCCAGAGCACCGCCACAGAGCCCCAGTGTAGCAGCTTCAATGAGGAATTGAATCAGAATATCTCGACGCTTGGCTCCTACCGCCTTACGCAAACCGATTTCCCTGATACGCTCGGTCACCGAAACCAGCATGATATTCATAATCCCGATGCCGCCGACAAGCAAGGATATACCAGCTATGCCGGCAAGGACGAGCTGGAGTATTCCCAGCACCTGGGTGACCTGGCCTGCCACAGACGCCACGTTGAGAACTCTGAAGTCATCGTCTTCTCCCTCCCTGATGCCGTGGGTGTCCCGCAAGATAGCGGTGATCTCCTGCTCGGCAGCTTGCAAGTCGCTGCTGGTCTTCGCCTGGACGCTGATCTGATCCACGCTGTTTCCGCGGCTGCCCACCTGTGAGGTTGCCAAAGTGGCATAGAAGGTGGATAAAGGAATATAGACCCTCATGTCTTCAAATCCAAATCCAGTCCCCCTGCTTTCCAGTACACCGCTGACCTGGAATTGACGCCCACCAATCCTTACGCTCTGGCCAGTAGGGTCAATCTCGCCAAAAAGGGTCTTGGCTACCTCGCTCCCCAGGACAGCTACCCTTGACCTCGCTCCATAATCGAATTTGGTTATGAAGCTGCCCTGTGCCACGGCATAGTTGTCCACCGATTCGGCTTCTGGAGTCACCCCGGCAATAATTGTGTTGCTGAGACTCTCTCCGCCAGCTACAACCTGGGCGTAAGTCTGCGCCATTGGCGCCACATCTTCTACAGAAGGGGCGTTTTGGGCAATCGCCTGCGCATCTCCCAGAGTCAGCGTTGTCTGAGCTCCCACTCCGCCTATGCCGAGTTCTGAAGGCATGACGTATATCAGGTTAGACCCCAGAGTGGCAAAAGATTCCTCTACTATAGCCGCCTGCGTACTTCCTAAGGATAGCACAGAGATAACTGCAGCCACGCCAATCAGAATGCCCAGCATAGTCAAAATTGACCTTAGCCTGTTACTAAGCAGAGCCCGCAGCGCAGTAGAGAAACAATCCCAGAGTTTCATTCCGATGCCTCAATCAGACCGTCGCGAATTTTGATGGTGCGCTGGGTATAGGCGGCAATATCTGGTTCATGAGTAACCAAAACGATGGTCATCCCCTGCTCATTCAGTTTCTTAAAAATCGCCATGATTTCCTGGCTAGTCTTGGTGTCAAGATTGCCTGTGGGTTCATCAGCTAGAATAAGAGAAGGATTATTTACTAAGGCTCGAGCGATAGCCACCCTTTGTTGTTCCCCTCCAGCCAGCTCGCTTGGTCTGTGCGTAACTCGATGAGCTAATCCCACGGACTCCAGGACCTGTAACGCTCTTTGCCGTCGGTTGCTGGCGCCACCGTAAATAAGTGGTAGTTCCACATTGGCTAAAGCCGTGACCCGGGGCAATAAGTTGAAGCTTTGGAAGACAAAGCCTATCTTCTTATTTCTTATCTCGGCTAATTGATTATCGTTAAGCTTGTCTACTTCAATGCCCTCTAAACGATATTTCCCAGAAGTAGGCTTATCCAGGCAGCCGATGATATTCATCAGGGTGGACTTCCCCGAGCCCGAAGGCCCTACGATAGATACCATCTCCCCTGACTCAATGCGGCAGCTAATCCCCCGCAGAGCAGGAACTTCGGTCTGTCCCGCTTTATACACTTTAGTTATGTTTTCGAGTTCAAGCATTGGCTACATGGAGAAGAAGCCACCTGATTGCTGTCCAGGCCCAGAAGCGGGTAATACCACTTCTTCCCCCTCCTCCAATCCCGACAGAACTTCAGTGTTGATCCCATCGCTCAGCCCCAGGGTAATTTGCCGTTCTTCCTGCTGCCCATCTACGAGCACTAAAACCGTCGGGTTTTCCAGGGTACCCCGGATAGCTCTGTTCGGTATAAACAATACATCATCACGGCGCTCGATAATAATTTCCGCAGTGGCACTCATGCCATCCCTGAGCTCTGTAACGGGATTTTCCAAAGTTATGGTGGTGGCGTAAGATACCACCCCAGCTTGAATTGTGCCTACTGGGGAGATAAAAGCCACCTTACCATTTATTTCCTCATTAGGCAAGGCATCTAACAGGATATTTACTTCCTGGCCTGGCTGCACCATGGCGATATCTATTTCATCAATGAAGCCGCGCATCTCTATCTCACTGGTGTCAACCAGGGATATTGCCGGAGTGGTTAATGTCGCTGCCGAGATTTCCTTTCCTTCAGTTATGGTGATGTCCGCTACCACGCCATCAAAGGGAGCCACTATTACCGCCTTTTCCAAGTTAAGCTTTGCCGATTCCAAGTTAAGTTTTGCTATCTTCAAGTTGAGCTTTGCTGTTTCCCAACTCGCTTCGGCTATATTGACTTGCTGCTCAAGCACGTCTTCAGACTGGCCCTGTACGCCTTTATCCAGGTTAATCTGGGCGATTTCATATTGTGCTTGGGCGAAATTTACTTGTTCCTGTGCTACTTCAACTTGTAACTCAGTCGTCTTTACACTTGAGTTCAAAGACTGGGCATCGAGCCTAGCTAATACCTGGCCTTTTGTCACGTTATTCCCTTCGTCAACCAGCACCTCTTGCACTGTACCCGTGGCGCCAAATGATAAATACGCTTTATTAGGCATTTCTAAACTGCCATCCGCCAAAACGGTTTTCACTATATCGCCTCGAGTAACGTTAACAGTCGTCGGCGTAGCTTCGGGGCTGGTGCCTCTAGTAAGTACGATAGCGAGTACTATGCCAATAACAACCAAGCAGATTGTTATTATTAGTGCTATCTTTTTTTTCATTTTCCTTCGTCCTTTTTCATTTTTCAAAAATTTGCTTGCTGTAACACAACACCTATTTGCTTCAACGCAGAGCCAAGATGCCTAAAAGTTTAGCAGCAGGATTGTTAATCTCGCTTGGCCTCATTTTCTAAATTTTCAGTTCTAAATTTCCTTACTAACTTAGTAAACTCATTCACATGTTGAGTCATAATATTGACGAACTCCTCAACTGCCTCTACTTTAACAAAGACCAGACCCCCTGCCGGAAATAGCTTAAAAGTTAGCAGCCTGGTACCAACATCCATACCCAATTCCTTTCGGGCTTCCACGGGTATAACTATCTGCCCTCGTGGGCCAACAACCGTTGAGCCAAAACACTTACCGACTACCTGCATGTCTTTGTCTTCCATTTTCCCTCCTAGAATAAACTTGGCGCCCAACTTAGTATCGTATGATATATCCTACTTTTCTAAATTATATGATTTTCCTTACTATTTTGTCAAGCAGTATGTTGGAGATTGTTTATTAACCGCTCGTGGTGAGCGTGTCGAACCATGAGGGTAGTCATGATAAAATTAAGTTGCCCTTCGACGGGCACAGGGCGGACAGGTTGCTAAACAGCCTCCGAATTTTAAGAGTGTCTCAAGATGAAAGAACTTATTGAAGGAGCCGGCAAGCTGGGGATAAAGCTCAATTCCAGACAGGTAAAGCAATTTGAGCTTTACTACCAGGAGCTAATTGAATGGAATAAAAAAATCAACCTCACAGCCATAACAGATTACTCCTCGGTACAGGTAAAGCATTTCCTTGATTCCCTGACCATCACTTTAGCTTTGTCTGAGGAAGAGGTGGAAAAGCCGGATTTCAATATTGTAGACATAGGCACAGGCGCCGGCTTCCCCGGAGTGCCGCTCAAAATTCTTTTCCCCCAGCCCAGGCTGGTGCTCATTGAACCGACAACAAAAAAGACTGCTTTCCTCCACCACATTATCCGTAAACTGGAGCTGGAAAATGTCGAAGTGCTGAATAGTAGAGCTGAGGAAGCAGCTAATTTACCACTCTATCGTGAGCAATTTGTCCTGGTTCTCTCCCGTGCTGTAGCCTTGTTGCCCACCTTAGTGGAACTAACTCTGCCCTTTTGCCGGATTGGGGGAAGATTTATCGCTCAAAAGAAAGGGGAGATCGACCAGGAGACAAATAGGGCGAAAGAAGCCATTGTTGCCCTGGGAGGCAAATTAAACCAGACAAGGAAAATAGAATTGGACGAATTTAACGATGCGCGTTATTTGGTAATTATTGACAAAATACATCCGACACCGAGTAAATATCCCCGTCGTCCTGGATTGCCAAGGCGACGGCCAATCTAATACCATGAAAATACCAATGGATAAATCTGGGGGGCCAGTCCCCTAAATAGCCATTACTATAGAATTGGCTTCGGTTTGGCGACTTCGAGTAAAAACAGCTAAAGACGATACTAAAGCTAGCTTGGAAATATTGTAGTTAAGCCGTCCCCCTGGGTTTGCGCCTTCTTCTTTCTGCTACTTTTAACCTAGCTAGGGAGCGACGTAAAGCTGCCTCAGCAGCAGCATCTACCCCAGGTGGTCGTTCTTTCAAAGTTGCCTCAGCACGACGCTTGGCAGCTTCAGCACGAGCGACATCAATCTCTTCAGCACGTTCAGAGGCATCAGCCAAGATGATTACCTTGTCCGGACGCACCTCAAGAAAACCGCCACTGATCGCCAGGTATTCCTCTTCATTATCTTTTTTTATAAGCAGGTCTCCAGGCTGTAGCATGGTCATCAAAGGAGCATGATGAGGGAGAATGCCTAATTGCCCCTCCATTCCCCAGGCAACAACCTCGTTAACATCATCGGCAAAAACCATCCTCTCAGCCGTAACAATTTCCAATCTGAATGTAGTCATTATTTTACCCTCATTATCACCCTCATCCCCCTCTTATCCTCTTCGCCTTTTCCACCGCTTCATCAATAGTGCCCACCAACCAAAAGGCAGCTTCAGGAAGATCATCGTGCTTCCCTTCCAGGATTTCCTTAAAGCCACGCACGGTCTCCTTAATGGGCACGTATTTGCCCGGGGTGCCGGTAAAGACCTCAGCCACATGAAATGGCTGGGAGCAAAATCTTTGAATTCGCCGGGCTCGATTTACAGCAAGCTTATCTTCTTCGCTCAATTCCTCCATACCCAGGATAGCTATTATGTCCTGTAGCTCCTTATACCTTTGCAATGTCCGCTGCACCCCTCTGGCCACTTGGTAATGTTCCTCGCCAACGATAGCAGGGTCAAGTATACGAGAGGTCGAGGTCAAAGGATCGACAGCCGGGTATATGCCCAATTCAGCTATGGAACGTTCCAGGGCAATAACAGCATCCAGATGGCCATAAGTAGCTACTATGCCGGGGTCAGTATAATCATCAGCAGGTACATAGATAGCCTGAAAAGACGTGATTGAGCCCTTCTTAGTCGTGGTAATCCTTTCTTCCAGCTCACCAACATCCGTGCCCAATGTAGGCTGGTAACCCACTGCTGAGGGCATACGCCCCAAAAGAGCCGATAGTTCCATATTAGCCAGAACATAACGATATATGTTATCTATGAACAGAAGGACGTCCTGGCCTTCAATATCACGGAAATACTCCGCCATGGTCACTCCAGTTAGCGCTACTCGGGAGCGAACGCCAGGGCTCTCATTCATCTGACCAAAGACGAGAACAGTTTTATTCAGAACCCCAGACCTCTTCATTTCTAACCACAGGTCATTCCCTTCACGCGATCTTTCACCCACGCCGGCAAAAACAGAAAACCCCCCGTGCTCAGTGGCGATGTTACGAATAAGTTCCGTAATGATAACCGTCTTGCCTACGCCAGCTCCACCATATGCCCCCACTTTTCCTCCCTTGGTAAAGGGGGTGATGAGGTCCATCACTTTGAGTCCTGTCTCCAGCATCTGAGGAGTTGTCTCCTGCTCTGTTAAAGAGGGAGGTAGACGGTGAATGGGATAGCGTTGCTCAGCCTTCACCTCTCCCAGTCCGTCCAAAGGTTCACCAAAAACATTGAATAGCCTGCCTAAAGTCGCCCTGCCCACAGGCACGGTTATCGGAGTTCCCATATCAATCGCTTCCGCCCCCCTCCTCAATCCATCGGTAGGGCTTAAGGCAACAGCTCGCACCCAGTTATTACCAATGTGCTGTTGTGCCTCAAGAACAATTTTGCCACCATCTAAGGGAATCTCTATGCCATTATATATGGCTGGCAATTCATCAGGTGGAAATTCTATATCGACTACCGTGCCGATAACTTGAACTACCTTACCCTTTGCCATCTTATTACCTCCCTACCTCGTTAGATAAAGTGATGAATGGCGAGGGTTTCTTTATTAAACCATATAGACCGTAACTCAAACTAAAGCCTCAGCTCCTCCGCTAATATCACAGATCTCCTTGGTAATAATCTCCTGTCGGACTTTATGCAATGCTAACGTCAGGTCCTCAATAAGTTCCTTAGCATTATCGCTGGCGTTACGCATAGCCACCATGCGCGCCGATTGCTCACTGGCAACAAGCTCAAGTATAGCATGGTATACCTTCATCTCCACATACCTTGGCAGCAGCTCGCCCAAAACAGCACTGGGGTCAGGTTCATAAATGTATTCTGCCACTTGGACTCGAGGCAGCACGGCTGGCTCAATGGGAAGCAATACCTCCATTGCAGGTCGTTGAATCATAGTGGTGATGAAACGGGGATAGGCAAGATACACCAAGTCAACCCCACCATTGCTGTAGTCATCGATAACCACCCGTGAAATAGGCAGGGTTTCTAGTAAACTAGGTCGGTCGCTGATTCCCGTGAACTCAGCACGGAGATCACGCTGGGCACTGCGTGCAAAATTTCGCCCCTTACGACCTATGGTAACGAGGGTAACAGGCACAGTTTGCTCCAGAATAAAGCTTGCAACAAGGCGATTCTGATTAGCATTTAACCCGCCACATAGCCCACGATCAGTAGTCATGTGGATTATAGCGATCTTCTGGACCTCGCGCTTCTGTAGCAAGGGGTGAACTTTACCACCGGCTTGAGCTTCAACAGCAAGGTCAGACACCACTTTGCTTATTTCCTCAGCATAGGGCCGCCCGGCTATCGCTTGTTCTTGAGCTCGCCTCATCTTGGCAGTGGCAATCATCTCCATAGCCTTGCAAATCTTGGCGGTGCCCTGAACACTGCGTATCCGCCGACGAAGAATTTGGGTACTGATCATTAGCCGAAAGCCTTCAGCTGACAGCTCACAGCTGCTCCTTGAACTCTTTAATTGCTTTCTTCAAAGCCTCCTCAGTCTCAGGCTTTGTCTCCTTATCATCGTTAATCTTTTGTTCTAATTCGGGATGATTAGTCTCCATAAATCTATGAAAGTTTCCCTCCCAGGCAATAACTTTATCTACAGGCACATCGTCAAGATAGCCGTTAGTCACAGCATAAAGAATCATTACTTCCTTCCCCAAGGACATGGGAGAATACTGCGGTTGTTTCAGCACTTCAGTGATACGCCTGCCCCGCTCCAACTGGTCCTTGGTCGCCTTATCCAGGTCAGTAGCACCAAACTGGGCAAAAGCTTGAAGCTCACGGAATTGAGCTAGCTCTAGCCGTAAACTGCCAGCCACCTGCCTCATAGCCTTGCGCTGAGCAGCAGCGCCAACCCGGGATACTGACAATCCCACATTGATCGCAGGACGAATCCCAGCATTAAATAAGTCTGTCTCCAGATAAATTTGTCCATCGGTAATCGAAATCACATTTGTGGGGATATAGGCTGACATATCTCCGGCTTGAGTCTCAATAATAGGCAAAGCGGTAAGCGAGCCACCACCATACTCAGGGGCTAACTTAGCCGCCCTTTCCAGGAGCCGGCTATGCAAATAGAAAACATCTCCTGGATAAGCTTCCCTGCCTGGTGGACGGCGAAGCAGTAAGGAAAGCTGGCGATAAGCCCAGGCATGCTTATAAAGGTCATCATAAACAATCAGGGCATCCTTTCCCTGCTCCATAAACTCTTCACCCATAGCACAACCAGCATAAGGGGCAAGGTATTGTAGCGGAGCGGGGTCGGCGGCGTCGGCAGCCACCACAATAGTATGCTCCATAGCTCCATACTTCTCCAGAATAGCTACCACCTGGGCTACTTTGGATGTTTTCTGCCCAATGGCAACATAGATGCAAATAAGGTCACCGCCTTTTTGGGCGATTATGGTATCGATAGGAATAGCCGATTTGCCCGTAAAGCGGTCACCAATGATAAGCTCACGCTGTCCTCGCCCAATAGGAATCATACTATCTATGGCCTTAATGCCCGTCATCACCGGCGTATCTACCGGCCTTCTCTTTGTTACATCTGGCGCCACTATTTCTACAGGACGGGTTTTCTCCACTTTAATTGGCCCCTTGCCATCCCGGGGACGTCCCAGGGGATCAACTACCCTGCCAATAAGGCTATCGCCTACTGGAACCTCAGCCACCATCCCTGTTGCCTTCACCTCATCCCCTTCCTTAATCTGGCTGTAATCACCAAGGATAACAGCGCCAACATTATCCTCTTCCAGGTTCAGCGCCAGCCCCATGACATCATGGGGGAATTGCAGCAATTCGTTGTAAGCTGCGTTTCCCAGCCCGTGGATGCGGGCGATGCCATCTCCTACCTCTATTACTGTCCCCACATTGGCCACAGCCACAGCAGCACCAAAATGCTCAATTTGCTCTTTAATTACGGAAACAATATCTCGATCCCGACTTGCCATTTAGCCTCCTGAAATGCCTTACCTGCTAATTCCCACCAGGTTCTTCCTTAAAGCCCCGAGTTTGCTTTTCACGCTCCCATCGATAAGTGTATCACCAATCCTGGCTTTAATTCCGCCAACTATGGAAGGATCGACCTGAGCATCAATGATAACCTTATGCCCAATTATCTCCCCAAACCGACTGGAAATCTTCTCCCTACCCTCAACATCCAAGGGCAAAGCCGTAATTACCTCAACATGTTCAATGCCATGGTAGGTATCTAGCAACCTATCATACTGGTGTGAAATATCACCGGCAATGCCTAATTTATCTTTGTGCACCAGTAAATAAGCCAGATTCAGGGCCAAAGGGTTTATTTTTCCTAACAATTCTGCTAGAAGGGCTTTCTTGGCCTCGAAAGGCAATTTAGGATTTTCCAATGAAGCCACAAGTTTTTCATCTGTAGTTATGTCAGCTATTTTTCTCAAGCTGGCTTGCCAGCCATCTAGTTCTCCCTTTTCTACAGCTAGCTCGAATGCAGCTTGAGCATAGCGTTTACCAGAAGTCACTCTTGCCATTTTACGGAAGTGTCATTGCGAGGCATGGAGTGCCGAAGCAATCCCCTTTTGGCTGAGATTGCTTCGCTTCGCTCACAATGACGAATAACACTTTAATTCTCTCTGAAAGTGGCACTTTCTTCTAGAGCTTCCTCGATAAGCTTGCGATGCCTTTCCTTATCTAAGGTCTCCTTAATCACCTTCTCAGCAGCCGAAATGGAAATATCCACAAATTCTCGGCGCAGGTCATCAATAATCCTATCACGCTCCTCTTCTAATTCAGCTCGGGTTCGGTCAACGATAACTTGTGCCTCTTTTCTTGCCCCTTCCTTTGCCTCCTCTTTAAGCTTCTCACCTATTTGGGTAGCTTGACCAACTAAAGCTTGTCCATCCTCGCGTGCCTTGCTGATCAGTTTCTTAACCTCTTCCTCAGCATGGGCATACTCCCCCTTTGTAGCCTCAGCCTGCTCCATACTCTCCTTTATCCTCTGGGACCTCTCGTCAAGCATCTTCATCACCGGTTTATATAGAAACACGCCCAGCAGGGCAAACAGGATGACAAAATTTACGATAAAAGCTATCAGCAATGGCAAATTGATTCCTAGCGCTCCCATTTCGCCCTCCTAATATATATAACTTTCAGCGGCAGACTAACCTGCCGACACTAAGAATAAACCAATTGTGACTGCCGCTACAAGAAATACCCCTAACACCGCCGCACCAATGATTATCGCTAATCCAATAGGAAAATCACCATCTTTCATAATTAATTCTCCTTCTAAACGATACTACACCACCATAGCCAGGATAATAGCCACTATCAAAGCATAAATGCCGATAGCTTCGCATAACGCGCCAATCAAAATCATATTGGTCAAGATAGGACCCCTCGCTTCAGGGTTACGTCCCAGAGACTGCATGGCTGAGTAGCCAATAAGCCCCAGAGCTAGTGCAGGTCCCAAGAAGCCTAGGCCTGCAACCAATCCTACTGCTAGCATCTTCATCACTTCTTGTGTCATTTATTTCCTCCTTTCAACTTTATTCTGTCTCCTCATGCATAGGAGCTACAGCAATGGTGCCAAACACCAAAGTTAAACCGGCAAAGATAAGAGCCTGGATAAAGCCGATAAGTAATTCTAACCCATAGAAGGGGATAGTGAAAATGAGAGGAATAAGGAAAGCAGAAACCAATAGCAACATCTCACCGGCAGTCATGTTGCCGAAAAGACGGAAGGTAAAGCTGATGATGCGTATTAGATGGCTGAATATCTCTAACAGGCCGACAAACAGGTTAATAAATCCAAAAGCAATGTTGCTGATAGCCGGGCGTATCTTCCCCTTGAATAGCTCTTTGATACCTCGCCCTATCTGACCAAAATTAAAGAACTCCCCAAGGTAACGAACAGCACCCAGGGATTTCATACCCCAAAACTCAACAAAGATAAAGGACATTACAGCGATGGAAAGAGGCACGTTAATATCGGTATTGGCTGCCCGAAACAGAGGCACGAATTCTTCCTGCCCGGCGACTACTATTTTGAATCCTATTGTGCCAAAGAATGGCAGCAGAGCCAGGTAGGCATTGGTTATCACATAGATAAAAATGGTGGCTACTAGTGGAAAGAGCAGCCTCGCATGTTTTTCGCCAGCAACACTCTTAACGAAGCTTAGCAACGCTTCTACTGCCATCTCAGCCAGATTTTGCAGTCTCCCTGGAATAAGCTTCATTTTGCGGGTACAGACATAGAATAGGACCGCCAGCACGATAATACTGAGCCACGAGGCAATGAGAGTATTGGTGATGGAAAAGCCGGCAACCTCAAACAATCCTTCCGAGGGAAGCGTGACATGGGGTTTGGGGACAGCCATGAAACTGGGAACTTTGATGCCGAAAAAACCGGCACCCAGAGGGCCAAAAACGAAGCCAACAGCGAACAAAGCTAAAATAATGACAAGAGAGAAAACGATAATTCTTGTGGAACAACCCAGCTTCGGCACTTTTATCTCTTGTCTTTATTTAATTCGTTCTGTTCAGCCTTATACCGGCGAAGCATACGAGCCAAACCATAAAATGCAATAACCGTCCCTATGCCCAGACCAATAAAGGTGAATAAATGGTCTTTATTAAACTTAGGATCAAGCCAAAAATAGCCAATCAAAGTCGGGGCAAGCAGACTCACAACCATATACCAGCCTATAGTGAGTAAGAATCGAAGCGGTCCTGCCCACTCTTTCACTATTGACCTTCTCAGGATTGGTGTTTCCTGAAATCCTTTATCGTGTTTATTCTATACTGCTAATCTCAATTAATCAATGATTCTAAGTCAATTATCCTGCTCAAAAATTAAATTCTTTCCTGAGTTGCCACAAATCCTCGGAGGTATATAGGGGTAGAACAGATGTGAATCTAGACGAAGCAGGCATTAAACAGGCAGCGTTATTTGGTAATTATTGATAAAATATGCCCGACATCGGGTAAATATCCCCGTCGCCCTGGACTGCCAGGGCGACAGCCAACATAGGAGGTGAAATAGAGATGTGGAGTAGGAGATCCCGGAGGTTCTACTTTGGCCTCCCACCTTTCGGTTTCTACTTCCAGGGATTCAAGCCCTTTCCCAGCAGAAAGGAATATCTGGACATGCTCGAGGAATATAAGAAAGACCTGGAAGAGGAGCTAAAGGAAGTGGAAAAGGAGATCGAGCAAACCAAAAAGAACCTCTAGAAAAGAAGCACAAGTCAGGCAAAGTTTAAATTTGAAGGAATGCTGGAAGATATTCAAAAGCTGATTCAAAGCCAGGCAGACTTTATCATTAGTCAACAGCTTCCTTCCGGGGCTATCCCGTGGTACCGAGGCGGTATAACAGACCCCTGGGATCATGTGGAATGCGCCATAGCCCTAGATTTTAGTGACCGATTTAGTGAGTCTAGCTTAGCCTATAAGTGGATGCGTAATATCCAGAATCCTGATGGAAGTTGGTATTTTAGTTATCACAATGACAAACCTCAGAACCTAACCAAAGATACAAATTTCAGTACCTACATAGCAACAGGGATGTGGCTTCACTACCTCACCACCCAGGACCTGGACTTTCTCCGCTACATGTGGCCCACGGTGGAGAAGAGCATAAACTTCGCCTTAAGTTTACAGCAGCCCGGCGGCGAGATTTATTGGGGACTAAGCGAGAATAACGAAGT
>JBEKTM010000035.1:0-13144 GCA_049516035.1 Dehalococcoidia bacterium | reverse complement strand
TCCCCATCTAAAATCCGTTGCAGGTTGTGAAAACTCAAGTTGATTCGGTGGTCAGTAACCCGGTTCTGGGGAAAATTGTAGGTGCGAATCTTTTCCGCCCGTTGACCGCTGCCTACTTGCATCCGCCGCTCTTTATCTATGCTTTCAGATTGCTTTCGTTGTTCCAGGTCCAGCAGCCTGGCCCGAAGCACTGCCATAGCCTTCATCCTGTTTCTTATTTGAGACCTTTCATCCTGGCAGGCAGCTACTATGCCTGTGGGCAAGTGCGTAATGCGAACTGCCGAAGTTACTTTATTCACATTTTGCCCGCCGGCGCCCCGGCTGTGGAAAAATTCCATTTTCAGGTCATCAGGATTGATGTTGAGCTCAATCTCTTCTGCCTCAGGCAAGACCGCTACTGTGATCGTCGAAGTGTGAATTCGTCCCGAGGCTTCGGTGACAGGAACCCTTTGCACTCGATGAACACCACGCTCATGCTTAAAGCGGCTGAAAGCGCCTTCACCCTTGATTTCAAATATCAGCTCTTTGAAACCTCCTCGTTCACTTTGGTTGCTATCTACGACCTCCACCTGCCAGCCTTTGGCTTGGGCATATCGGCTATACATGCGGAACAAGTCTGCGGCAAAAAGACTTGCCTCCTCACCACCAGTACCAGCTCTTATCTCCACAATGACATCTCTATCATCATCGGGGTCTTTGGGCATCAGGGCAAGCTTAAGTTTGCGCAGGAGCTCACCTTGCTGCTGTTTGAGTTTGCTCACTTCTTCCTTGACTAAAGCCATCATCTCCACTTCGGCATGGGCATTAAGCAGAGCTTCAAGGTCCGCCAGCTCTTTGCCATTGGCCTTATATTCTTGGTACATGCCAACAATATCTTCAAGAGCAGCCCTCTCCTTGCTCAGCTCTTGAAGCCGCCTGCGGTCAGTGGCTATCTCTACTTGAGCTAAAAGCTGGCTTAGCTCGTCATAGCGTTTTTGTATTAATTCCAGTTTCTCAAACATAGCCAATACTATTATAATACAGGGTTACAAGCTGCTCAAATTTGGGTGAAGGGAGCTAGAATGAAACTGGCGCCAGGTTGCTATGAGTGCTTACGCAGATTAATCTACCAGGCTGCAGAGCTAGCCACGGATGATGTTTCACTGAAGCAAAGAGCAATAAATGAAGCGATGAAGATATTGGACGATGAGTTTTCTTATAGTCAATTATCTATTGTGATTGCCACCAGGATTCACAGGGTAGTAAGAGAAGTGACCCATAATCCTGACCCTTATCAGTCAATGAAGGAACGGGAGGCGACACTCGCCAAGGAACTATACCCCAAGTTGTCATTGCGAGCGAAGCGAAGCAATCTCTCTAAGGATGAATTTCAGGGGTATCTTCAACTGGCTGCCGCAGCGAATGCCATTGATTTTTTCAGGGAGCCCGGTTCTATTAAGAAGGATATCAGGGAACCTGTGAGCTTTGTTATAGATGACTCGGAGCAATTTGAAGCAAGGCTAAAAGACACCAACAGAGTTTTATATCTGGCGGATAATGCCGGGGAGCTCTACTTCGACCTGCCTCTAGTCAAGTGGATGAAACAATTCGCCGAGGTTATCTATGTGGTTAAACCATCACCTGTTCAAAACGATTTGACTCTAAAAGACGTAAGAAAATCTGGCTTGGCACGCGAGTTCGGGAAAATTATAAGTACAGGCATAGCTTCGCCAGGAATAGTTTTTCCCTTGGCTTCGGCCCGGTTCAAACGAGAATTTAAGTCAGCAGACCTTATATTCGCCAAAGGAATGGGATATTATGAGGCTTTATCCGAGCTTCCCTCAGAAGGAAGGTTTTTCTATTGCCTTAAGGCCAAGTGCCAACCCGTAGCCAATTCGCTCGGAGTACCTATAAATAGCTATGTGGCTATGCTACAATAACTCAGGGCTTCGCATATTTTTCCTGTATAATAGACGAAATTTATGTGGAAACCGACTAAGCGTGAAGCCATAATAGGTGGTTCTTCCCTGGCAATTACCATAGTCCTCTCTATTTTGTGCGTTCAGCATCGAAACTTTCTGGAGCAAATAGCAGGGTTAGGTTATCTTGGTTGCTTTATTATCAACTACTTGCCAACGCCACCCGGTTTTTCCATAGTGCTCAATTTTACTCTGGGTAGCGTATTACATCCTGCCATAGTGGGTGCGGTGGCTGGGATTGGTGAGGCTTTGGGCGCCCTTACCGCCTATTTCACCGGATATGGTGGCAGAGGCTTGTTTCGAAACAGTACTAACTCGCTCTCTATTCGTGTTGATAATATGCTGCATCGCCACGGTTCAAAAGCTGTCTTTCTTATGTCCTTCATAATTAACCCCATGATTTACCCTTTTGCCGCGGTCCTAGGTATGTTGCGTTTTGGCTGGCTAAGATTTTTTCTTGGCAGCTGGGCAGGAAGCACAGCCAAAACCATGATCATAGCCTACCTGGGATACTTTGGCTTGGGCTCTCTCCTACGATTTTTGGGTGTGGGCATCTAACTTGAGTTTCCCAAGCTATTTTGTTATATTCTTGAACCAAGTGGGGCTGTAGCTCAATCGGGAGAGCGTCTGACTGGCAGTCAGAAGGTAGTGGGTTCGAATCCCATCAGCTCCACCAATGATGAAGAAAAGGTTCAGAACCCTAGACAATGACAAATGAGAAAGCCCAAAACCCAAATGCTAACAAGGGGTAGTTTTGGTATTTAATCATTTGAATTTCAATTGTCATTTGGATTTTGACATTTGAGTTTGTTCAGGCCTATCCTGAGTAAGAACGGCAGGTGTTTCTATCACCCTTGCTCTGGCTCGATCAGTCCATAGTTGCCATCGTCACGACGATATAGCAAATTGAGCCTTTCAGTATCGGCGTCCAAGAAGAGAAAGAAATCATGCCCCAGAAGCTCCATCTGGCTTATAGCTTCATCTATGGGCATAGGTTTGACTAAGAAATGCTTGGTCTTTACCACTCTCTTGGGAGCCTCGATTTCCTCTTCCTCAATTGCCGCTCCTTGACGGGCAAAAGAAACGCCTCTACTTTTATCATGTAATTTGCCTTTGTACCGCTCGATTCGCTTAGATAGCACATCCACTACCTTGTCGATGGCGGTGTGCATATCCTTAGACTTTTCCTGAGCTCTAATTAAGACACCTCTGCTGTCAAGGGTAACCTGGACAGTGAATCTCTGCTCAGGCAGTTTGGTACCCTCCCGGGAAATCTCCACCTTGCTTTCATCGAGGGTAGGCAAGTAACGACCCAGTTTGCCAACTTTCTTCTCAATATATGCCCGTATTGCTTCAGAGACTTCCATATTATTCTTAGCGATAATCTGTAACTTCATTTCTCCTCCTTCAATTGTAAATCTCCCTGGCTAAAGTTAAGCCCCAAACTGACGTAGCACCCTTATTTTTGAGAGCTGCGGCACAGGACTCCAGCGTAGCTCCCGAGGTACATACATCGTCTATAAGGATAATCTGTTTACCGCTTACCTTTTCATCACGGCACACAAAAGCATCGGCTACATTCCTTCGGCGCTCTGCTACGTCAACCGCTCTCACTTGAGGTTGTGCCTGGTTAACCCGAATGAGGCAATCCTCAATCACTGGCAAATCAATGCGCCTACCCAACTCCCTGACGAGCAGGTTAGATTGGTTATAACCCCTCTCTCTCAACCGCCGGGGATGAAGAGGTACGCAAATCAAGGCTTCGCCAGGCAGAGGATTCGCCCTGAGATAATCAGCCAGTAATTCCGCCAGAGAGGGAGCGATTGCTTTCAAATTTCGATACTTCAACTCATGAATGGCTTTCCGTATTGCCTCGCCAAATCGAAATGGAGAGCGGATGCCGTCAATCTCAGTTTGTCTCTTCCTGCAGATTGGACATACGATACCGCTAGCCTGAGGCCTGCCACACTTTGGACAAAGCGGAGGCACTAGCCTCGGTAGTTTTCCAAGACACTCGGGGCAAAGAAAATCTCCCACTTTCCCACAGCCAACGCATCGGCGCGGGAAAAAAGAGTCCACCGCCAACTCAATTAATCTACCTGAACGAAGCAAATCTTCTACTAAGGAGTGTATTCTCGGCGTGTGCGGGTATGAAGTTCTCCACTAAGAATAGGCTCATTGATGTATATTTCACCATTCCTGATTTTTATATTGTAATTACAATCAGGACGGGTACACACCCAGGCCTTGTAGTGAATCGGTGCTCCCTGACTACCAAAGTCAGACAGAGGCACCAAATCCCCCTTTCCGCATTTCTGACACTTTGGGAATGAACCGGTTTCCAAGTTCCACCTCCACAATTAATTTATTTGTTAATTAAAACCAGTAAGTATATACTATCAAAAATTCGTTTGCAAGACTATTTTCACCTAAAAGCCAATTTTTTTAGATTTTCTTTAGACTTTCCTGATGACCCAGCCCAACCACCGACAGGCAAGTATAAATAGCCCCGGCCGGCGTCAGTTGGCTCCTCATTAATCTGATAGTCTCGACTGCGACAGGATATTTATCTTCAAAGGTGGTAGAGCCCACAAGTTCGCCAAAGCTCCTTCTTTCCGATGGTGACGCTCCTTCCCTGATGCGAGCCAGAGTTAAATGCGGCACAAAGGGGCGTTCTTCCTTAGCGAATCCCAGGGCAGCGAGCGCTGAGCCGATGTTTTGCTGTAACTTAGATAGCTTGTCTACTTCTCCACCGATGCCGACCCAAAAGACCCGAGCTTGCCTTAGGCTGGGGAAAGCTCCCAGTCCTGAAATCTCTAAATGGAACGAGGAAATCCCCTGCGCCGCCTTTTCTATAGCCTTAGTTATCTCTGTTACCCGCTCAGAAGGAATATTGCCCAGAAACTTCAAGGTCAGGTGAATTCCCTCCGGGTCCACCCACTTGACGAACTTGTGTTCGTCTTTCTCCAATTCTCTTTTTAGCTTCGCCAACCCTCTCTTAGCCTCTTCAGGCAGTTCAATAGCAATAAAGGAACGGATTTGCTCAGGATTATGTGACACTCCGGCTCCTTTGTCCATTTTCACCCTGACCTTAATCCTCTCACTTTAAGGGAGAAAGGCAATACTTTATGGCTAGTATTTATTTAGTATTTGAAAGAGGGACGATGCCCTTCTCTTACTTTCCTATTTCTCCTTTTCTTTCTTATCCTTTTGCTGCTTGGGCTTCTTTATGTTCTTTCTGCCTTTGGTTCCCATTTCTTTGTCTCCTTTGCTATTTAAGTATTACTGCTATGTGACACCTCTGCTCCTTTTATCCTTGAGCAGCTTTTGGGCGTTAGCCCCCAGGATTCTAGCTTTATCCTTCTCAGGAAGCTGTGCAGATTGGACCTGGGCAATCACCCGGTTCTGGTGCATCAGAGGATAATCAGTGCCAAAAAGGATTTTATCACTGCCGATGATGCGACTCACCTGCTCAAAAATTTCGGGCTTGTAAAGGAAAACGGTGGCTGCGGTATCAAAGAAAACGTTGCCTAAAGCCCTGGCTACTTCAGGCATCAGGGCATAAAAAGGCAACCCCCCACCCCAGTGCGCAAAAACAAGCTTTAAATTCGGGAAGGCTGTGATAAAGGAGTAGAGAATGTCCGGGGTGATACTACCCCTGCCGAAGTACTCGTGCCCCACTGGTTCAGAAGAGTGCGTCAGAAAAATCAAATCGTGCTTGAGCACGGCATCAACCAGAGGCTTCATCGTTGCCTTATCGGTGAGGTCAAAGCCCTGCACATCGGACCTTAATTCGCCAATTCCCTTAGCACCGGCTTTAGCACACCGCTCTATCTCAGCTATAGCAGCATCCCCCGCCCTGGGTTGAATTGCACAAAAGCCGACCAGCCGTTTTGGATAGCGCGATACTGAATCCAAAATGTAATCGTTTGTTTTCACACAGAGTTCCTGGCTGACCCAGCCGGCGTTAAGAACGACGGACACATCAATGCCCGCTTCATCCATGCTAGCAATCAATTCCTCCGCCGTAGCTATCCTGGCTTTCGGCTGGGAATAAAGCAGGGAAAAACAAGGATCGCACTTGCTATATTCATCACGCCTTTCCCTTAGCCAGGTGGGAAATATATGGGTATGAAAATCTATAATCACAGACGACATTATACCCCTTTTTAGTCTTGACAGGGCGGGTGGTGAGGTATATAATTAATAATTTAAAGTAAGATTTCGGGAAAACTAAATTTTTTAATCTGTGGATACAGTGGTGGATGTGATTATGTCGCGAGTTAGTATCGGAAATTCCAGCTTCATCGCAGTTAACACCGTTGATTTGTCCGAAGACGGCCAATATACTACAAAGGAGGGGAAATGAAACACAAGTTAATTTCAGTCGCTTTAATCGCAATTCTGCTATTTATGGTCCTAGGCAACAGCGTTGGTTGCACACCTACAACAAACTATACACTGACTATGAGCAGCACGGCAGGTGGTTCGGTCACGCCCGCAGTAGGCGCGCATAACTATTCTGCAGGAACGGTAGTCAACCTGACGGCAACTGCAGATAGTGGCTACCGCTTTGTCAACTGGACTGGCGGTGGGGCTGACATTGGCAATGCTACTGCTGCCACCACCACCATCACCATGAATGCTGACCACACTGTCAGCGCTAACTTCGCCCTCGGGGTCCTCATAGCCAATGTTCCCGACACAAACCAGCCACCTACTAATACCATACCGACTCCCAATCGTACTAATTTCTGTGCCCCCATAGCCATGGCCAACATCCTGGAGTATTGGGACGATGTAGCGAACCACGCTAATGCCCAAAATGTGACTGCCGGTCTTATACCTGAGACGGTGGCGGAGTACCTCGGCTGGTTTATGGATACCAATAATGCCGGCAGCCCAGACCGAACCAATGCTGGCTTCCCCGGAACCAAGGATGTTGATATAGTTCCGGGGACTTTGGAATTTGTCCGCTGGGATGCTGCCCACAACCCACCTGGCATCACCGCTCCTCCTTTTGCTCTCCCTGCCGGGAAACTTGGTTACAACTGGTCGGTGCTTACGAGTTGTGATACCAATTATACTATCACCCTCAATCTTTACAAGAATGAGATTAATAACGGCCGACCTCTGGTAGTCTCTTTTGACTACTGGAACCCGGTGTTCGGAACAAATGTCACTGACCCACAAAGCGGACAGACGATAAGTGTGTTTGGTTGGGGAACTCCCACATCTAGTTCACACACTCCTAACCCTGAAGAGTCCTGGTTTACCAGCGATATCGGGCACGCCGTTACCGGCGTAGGATATATTCTAAACTGGGACCCCGATGGTGTGGGTGGGTTACCTCAAACCGATTATGTTATCGTCCATGATAACTGGGCGACCACTCCCGAGAATGTCGCCGTACCGTGGGCGAACTGGATGTGTCTCTTTCCCGTTAGTCCCTAGCTCGTAGGAGTGACCATAACCAGGCTTTTTGTGATTGCCCCGCCCTGACTGGTCAAGGCGGGGCAATTTTATTATCTCACCGAGATTGCTTCGGCTGACTCCGTCAGCCTCGCAAAGACAGAAAGAAGGGTGTCATTGCGAGCACCTGAAAGGTGCGTGGCAATCTCATTGGCTCCTCGCAACGACAGAAGGGGAAATGGGGTTGAGCTCTCTTATATTTCCACTGTCCTGTTTTCGGTGGGCAGGATGATGTTTATCCCGCTGCCGCTCAGATTATCCACGTAGAATTCGGGCTTCTCAGAGTGCACCAGTATAAGCACCTCCGGTTGAATCTCACGAGCAACTCGCAGCAGGTCGGGACCACAGGCATGTCCCGAAGCATGCAGTCCCTTCTCCTCCTCGGCTATTTCCCACTTGCCGTTCCTTTCTACAGGGAGGCCAAATGCTCGTAATTGGAAGCGCTCCAGCCAGTGGTGCAAACGCCGGAAGTCCATCTCCTGTTCCTCGTTGTGAGGTTCGCTGGAGCTAAAGACATAAAGGCTGCCGGCCCGGGGCTGTATGCTGGGCAGCTCATTCAAATCCCAGAAGCTGAAGCAGAGGATGAAATCATCCTGATTAGAGGCAACGTCCTTCGCCAGGACAACTTTGCTGGAACATTCCTGGTAGGTCTTTTTCAACCATTGGGCAGGGCTCTTACTGGCAGTTGTTTCTTGATAGATGACAATGGCATCCTCCCGGGCAATGTCCGGTATCTCAGGCTCAAGAAGGCGCATGGTCTTTAGAAGGTAAGCGTCCCTGGGCAAAATAGCCAACTTCCTCTTTGTGTCTCTGGCAATCTGCAAAAAGGTAAGCAAGCGGTCTACGTCTCTGGCAGGAAAATCGGCGATGACCAGGTCCCGTGCATCGTTAATAGCTTTGAAGGCATTTTCATAAACTTCCTGCTCGGCAATATTCGCCCTTTTGTCCACATTGGTGCCTTCCAGGATTAGTGCTCTGGGATGTAACTGAGCTGCCTCCTTCATAAATGACTCAGTAAGTTTACCTCGCTTGCCATGAAGCCGCAGGTCGCCGCTGTAAACCACCCAACCAGAGCTTGTCTCAATGCCCCAGGCACAGGCACCGGGGATGGAGTGGTCTACCGGGAAGCAACGCAGATTAAAGCTACATTTACCGATATCGTCCAACGGTTGTGAGGCAAGTTTCTTCTGTCGAGTGGCTCTTTCCCAAAAATTTCTGGCCTCCTCGCTCAGCCCCGACTTGTCAGCAACGCCGAAGCGACGTTGACGGTCACCACTGCTGCTGGCAACGTAAGCCCCTTGCTTCCATCCCTTCAGACATTCCTCCACCCTAGGGGTAAAGTAGCATACCTGTTGGTCGAAATCTGCCTTCCCTGAGTCCTGTATAGCCTTGGCGATAAAGGCTGTGGTCGCGGTGGCGTATACCGGGATGTCCTCTCTCAGGAAGGATATGTGACCAGAGTGGTCGAGATGGGCGTGGGTTAACAGAATTCCATCTATATTTTCAAGTTTGCGATAATGCTCGGCTCGGCGAAACTGCTGCCACAGGTTTCCTGTCTCCAGGTCAGCGCGGTAAATACCCTCAAGGTGGGGAAGCAGCCCCATTACTAACAGGTCGAGGAGTCCTGCTCCGGCTCGAGGCTTCAGGTATTCCTCGTAAAAGGTCCGATACTTACTATAGGGATAGCCAAAGTCCAGGAAAAGCTTCCCCTTGTCATCCTCCAGGAGGATTTTATTGCCTCCGATTTCCCTGACGCCGCCGTAGAACGTAAGTTTAACCATGCCCGTAGTGTATCATAGAAAAAGTGGCGACTCTATTTCCCCCACCGTCATTGCCCCACCAAGATTGCTTCGGCACTATCGTGCCTCGCAAAGACGGTCAGGAAAGGTGTCATTGCGAGCACCCACTTTTTGTCATTGCGAGCCCCGACTTGTCGGGGCGTGGCAATCCCATTGGCTGCCCGAGATTGCGGAGCTCGTTCCGAAGCGTAGGCAAGGAATCCCGCTCCTCGCAACGGCAGAACCCAAAATGGGGAGTGATAAGCTGCAGGTTTTCCAGTATACTTACGGGGATGGACAAAATGTTCCTGGTGGACAAGCCTAAAGGGCTGACCTCCGCCCGGGTGGTAGAGCGGATAAAAAAGAAATTCAACGTGAAGGCTGGTCACACGGGGACCTTAGACCCCCTGGCGACGGGGCTTCTAGTTGTTCTCACCGGTAAGTTCACGAAAAACGCATCCTTATTCCTTAAGCTGGACAAGGCTTACGAGGTCAAGGCTGTTCTCGGTATCGAGACAGACACCTTTGACTCTGAAGGAAGGGTTTTACGACGAAGCGATAACGAAGTAGCCAGAGAAGAATTGGAACGGGTCTTGAAGGAATTTTCCGGTGATATCTGGCAGACCCCTCCATCGTTTTCAGCTAAAAAAATGGCGGGCCAAAAAGCTTATCAACTAGCCAGAAAGGGCATCAGCGTAGACATACCACCTAAAAAGGTCAGCATTTATTCCCTGGAACTCAAGGAGTTCCAGTTTCCCTATTTCACCATCGCTTGCGAGGTGTCTTCGGGATTTTACGTTAGAAGTCTTGCTCATGATATCGGAGAGAAACTCGGGGTGGGCGCTACCGTAGTAGAAGTTCGCCGCACTAGAGTGGGCCCTTATCACGTAGAAGAGGCTAAAGGCTTAGAGGAGATCCTGGGCTACAAGTAGAGAAGCTTTGCTTTTTAGCTACAGCGGTAAACTCAGGCAAATTTTCACGCTAAAAAGCATAGACCTTGCATTATTTTCTCATTGATTGGGTTATAGTCTCCATGATACAATATACAAAGAGTGGCTACTGAGAAAGAGAAAGCAGTCGAATTGGCCATAGAGCAAATCGAGAGGCAATATGGCAAAGGTTCGATTATGAAGTTAGGCGAAGTTCCAGCCAGAGTAGCTGGAGATGCCATTCCCACCGGGGCATTGGCTCTTGATTTGGCTTTAGGAATAGGTGGCATACCCAGAGGGCGAGTTACCGAGATATTCGGTTCTGAGGCTTCAGGTAAAACTACACTCGCCCAGCATATAATCGCTGAAGCTCAAAAAACTGGCGGTATTGCTGCATATATTGATGTTGAGCATGCCTTTGACCCTAGATATGCCGCTAACTGCGGTGTCAATCTGCGCGATTTGCTTATCTCCCAACCTGACACCGGCGAGCAAGCTCTGGAAATTACGGAAACCCTGGTGAGAAGCAGTGGTGTAGACGTGGTAGTCATAGATAGCGTAGCCGCCCTAGCGCCCAAAGCTGAGATAGAAGGCGAGATGGGCGATGCCCATGTTGGTTTGCAGGCACGATTGATGTCCCAGGCACTGAGAAAATTGAGTGCTGCTATCAGTAAGTCTAAGACAGCGGTTATTTTTATTAACCAGTTGCGAGAAAAGGTGGGCATTGTTTTCGGTAATCCTGAGGTAACTCCCGGGGGCAGGGCGCTTAAGTTCTATAGTTCGGTGAGGATAGATTTGAGGCGTGGTGAGTCCATCAAGCAGGGCACAGAAATGGTAGGCGCAAGGGTAAAGGCCAGGGTGGTTAAGAATAAGGTAGCTCCTCCCTTTCGCAGCGCTGAATTTGATATTATGTTTAACCATGGGATCAGCAAAGAGGGAAATCTGGTTGACCTTGGGGTAGCAACAGGCTTGATAAAGAAAGCTGGTGCTTTCTTTACTTACGGTGATACGAAGTTGGGGCAGGGCAGGGAAAATGCCAAGGATTACCTGAGGCAACACTCCGAACTAGCTTCAAAACTAGAAAGCGCCATAAGAGCTTCAACAGCTGTTCCCAGCATCTCTCTCGGAGAAGGTTCAGAAACCTTCTCGCAAGAAGCTTGATTTAATTCGGAAAGAATCCATTTGACAGATAGTAATTCCTTGCAAGATTGCCTTGATGCAGCCTACTACTATCTCAGTTATCGCCCGCGCAGCGAAGGGGAAATCAGGCAGTGGCTTCACAAACGCGGTTTTGCTAATGAAGTGGCGGAGAAAGCAATCGCCAAACTCAGGGAGCAGAACCTGAGCGATGATTTTACCTTCGCCCAATTCTGGAAGGATAACCGCTTATCCTTCAGGCCTAAGAGCAAAAGATTGATAAAACAGGAATTAAGAGATAAAAAAGTAGCTGCAGAAATCATTGAGCAGGTGACCAAGGACATAGATGACGAGGAGATTGCTTACAAGCTAGGCTCGAGCCGACTGCCGTCCCTTGCCCATTTAGATTATCCGGATTTTTACCGCCGCCTATCAAGTTATCTCGCTTACCGCGGCTTCAGTTACGAAGTCATAAAGCGTACCGCGTCTCTTCTCTGGCAGGAAAAGGAAGACCGCCAGGATAATAGGCTGGGAGATAGTTAAGCCAAGGCGAATTCCCAGTTAGCTTGACAGCCAATCCCACAAAAGCTATATTTTGCCTGCCGAGGGCCATTAGCTCAGTTGGTTAGAGCACGGTCCTGATAAGACCGGGGTCTGTGGTTCGAATCCACAATGGCCCACCAATCATAACTTCCCCACACCAGAACGGTAAGACCTCCTTTGAGTTTACCATAACTCACATTCCCCAAGGCGAGAGGAGTGAGCTATGGCCGAGAGACTTTCTTCCCACAAAGCAGCCTCATCCACCGAAAATTCGCCGAGGCAACTTCTCCACTGCCGGTGCCGGGAAGTCAGCCAACAACCTTATTGAGATTCCACTCTCACTCCATCGGCAACCGAGCGAGAACATTATGCCACTGTTAAAGTTATTACGTGCAGTTTCCTGCAGTGTAGCACTCGCGGAGCCCATCGGCTAAACTGGAAAGGACACCTGGTAGCCAGTCCGGCAAGCCCAGGGTAGTAGAAAGCGGGCTTAGTATTGAACCCACCAGATCTACGCCCCACGCTAACATATCTACTGACCAGGCAAGGGGACCACCAACCCACCCGCCAATATAATTCATAAGGTCCGCATTTATCCAGTCGGGGAGACCTAGTGAACTTCCCGCAGAGGTCAGAATGGCTCCTATAAGTGTGAAGCCACTCTGGATGATTGCGAACGGGATTTTGGCGTACGTGGACGGTAAGATGCCAGTCAGCGTGGCTGCAAAATCCTGGCCCTCGAGGGGGCCCGTCAGAGGGCCTGTGATAATGATGGTTGGCGGGTCAAAAGTATAGCCCGCCAGTGTCGGGGTGATATGTATGGTAGTCTCTTCGGAGGGCACACCCGTCAGCACGTATTTACCATCTGCATCAGTAATAGCCGTACCCGTCCATGGACTACTGGCTGTCACCAGGACACCCGCCAGTGGATGGCCGCCCACCAGGATATAGCCAGTGATGGTATAGGTCACCGCGGTAACCGTCACATTGGTGGTGACAGGATCGCCGGGGCAACCACCATCAGTCACTATCAAGGTATAAGTTCCTGCCATGGCTAAGGTGGCACCCGTGCGAGTGGCATTTTGGGCACTGCTTGTCCAGCCACCAGGGCCGGTCCAGCTATAACTACTCATGCCGTCGGGGCCTCCATATAACTCTATGGTAGCTCCTTCAGACACTGGTGAATTGGAGGAAGCTGTGGCTGTCGGCTTGGCATTGACTGCCACTACTGTGCTCGCAGGATCACTGACACAGCCACCATCGGTCACCGTTAGATAATAAGTCCCCGCATTCGAAGTGGTGGCACTGGGGATAGTCGGGCTCTGCA
>JBEKTM010000034.1:0-14547 GCA_049516035.1 Dehalococcoidia bacterium | reverse complement strand
TACTGGCTATGGTGGCTTTAGATAAGAGAAAACGCTATAGCTCAAACATCGGCTTGTAAGATGAGCGTAGAGCCCATTGTTAAAAGAGTTCCCCGGAAGATTCCACTGGAAGACGACCCCGATGATTTCGTGGGTTACGAAGTCCTCATAGACTTTATAAAGCAACGGGCACTGTACGAGCTAGAAGGAGACATCATCGAAATTGGTGCCTATATGGGCAGAGGCACTGCTAAACTGGCGAAGTTTGCCCAAAGATATGGTAAGAAAGTCTACGCCATCGATGTTTTCGATCCCAGCCTGGACAAAACTTTGAGTAAAAGTGGAATCAAGGCGGGTGACGTTTATGAAGCATTTCTCCAGGGCCGCTCAATGTTAGAAGCTTACCAAGAGTCAATTCGAGGTTTTGATAACATCATAACTATCAGGGAAGACTCTAGAAAAATCAGCTTCCCTTCAGAACAAAAATTCTTCTTTGGATTCATTGATGGCTGCCATCAGCAGGCATATGTAGAAAATGATTTCCATGTCATTTGGCCCCATCTTGTTTCCGGAGGCGCTCTCGGTTTCCACGATTATAAATTTGATGATTGGCCAGAGGTCACCAAAGCCGCCGATAAGCTAATACATATGCACAAAACAGAGATAAGCGAAGCATATGAGATAGAAGGGAAATACAATATCGTGTCTCTTCTGCTGATCAAAAAATAGAATCCGTCTCCAGTTCCCTAAGGCTGGATACCTCTGGCTGAATTGAAAGCCAGGCAACAATGCCCTGGCATTAGCCTATCTCAGTGACTTCTTGCCAAGCCGCCGAAATTCTTGCAAAAAACCTTGACAACGTGGGTGGGGGGGTGTATATTAATAAATCACATAAGATTTCGGAAAAGTAAACTTCTCCTCTGTGGAGACGGGGGATTTTGTTGGGAGTTGATATCGAAAGTCGGACTTTCATCATATTTCGCAAGGATCTATTTGTCCAAAATATTGCTGAGGAGGTGGAATGTAACATAAATCAATTGCACTTCTTTAATTACAAGACTATTAGATAAGGAGGTAAATACATGAGAGAGAAGCTTTTCGCTATTTGTGCAGGTGTAGCTGTTTTAATTGTTTTACTTGCGGTTTTCATCCCGAGCTGTGACGGCTTAGCAATAGGCACTATTGAGGTTAAAGCTACCCTTTGTGGCATTCCCTTGGAAGACGTGAGCGTGACCTATACGTTAATACAAGTATCATCAGGAGTATCAGGGTCAGACATTACCGGTACCGCTGCTCCGTATAGCTTTAGTGTGGGCGTGGGTAACTGGACCTGTGTCTACGTCTCCGGCGGTCCCGCGGGGGTAGGTGTTCCCTGTGGCACATATGGGGCATACTTGGATGATATCGCACCCTCAGAGACTCAGAGTGTGGCCGCGGGCGGAACAATCACCTTTACTTTAAACTTCGAGCTAAAGCAGGATGCCGGCATTGGGTTCGACAATTGGACCCATGACGGGATTCCTATTGTGGGGTCCGAGTATGAAGCGGTCCCGTGTCAGATCATCGATGTTCACTTCCAACAGTGGGTGAACGGGTGTGAAGGATACAATGTCACGGTAAACGAGACGTCTTGGCTCAAGATTACTCAGGTCGGAGGACCTTGCCCAGTTCAGATCTTTGTTGCTGACGACTGGTGTGCGGTGAACAAGACACCTGAACCTCGTCAGAAAGTGTCCCAGGTGTCTAGCATTAATAATGCAACTGTCCAGAATGGCGCTTCCATTAATCTCTCTCTCAACATGACCACGCTACTGGATGTAGAAACAGTCTGGCAGCTGGTGAAATGCCCTAACTACACAAAGACAATCAACTGGTTCGGTATCTCTAAAGCTCCATTTGTGCCGGGGGTGCACCCATGTGTCCTATTCGAGCTTGTCCTGCCGCCGGGCCCGGTGCAGCAATACACGTTCATACTGCAAACCTCCGCCGAGGTTGCACTGGTGGATGATGTGGACGTAGACCCGGCAAATAACTACACCGGCTGGAGCGTTCCTCCGCTATTCTTAACGGTGACTGGTTAGTTGGCGTAACTGACCTTTATTATGATGTTCCGTGAGGGGTGGCGAGGTTAGTCAGAAGAGTGGTGGGATTGTTACTGTAGAGGCAGAAAGATAGGGTCGAGGAGTTAACTCCTCGACCCTATTCAATTTGATGGTAAGGCGGAGACAAGCCCCGCCCTACGGATTTTCAATCGTGAAGGAAGGGATTCGTTCACGCCTCGAAAGTACCAAATCTCAAATCCCAAACAATGACAAATGACAAAGCTCAAATGCCAAGTCAAGCCCAAAACCCAAAGGACAAAACGAAGTAGTTTTAGCATTTAAGCATTTGGAATTTCAATTGTCATTTGGATTCGTTTAGAGCAATGATAGCCTCATTCTGTCATTGCGAGGAGCGAGATTCCTCGCTTATGCTTCGGAACAAGCTCCGCAATCTCGGTGGGGGACAATGAGATTGCCACGCACCTTTCAGGTGCTCGCAATGACAGGGTGGAGCCTCATTCTGAGCGAAGCGAAGAATCTCGGGGATTCTTCGTCGTCCCAATTCATTTAGCCTCCTCAGAATGACATTACTAGATGCTCTCATTTGACATTTGTGATTTGACTGGCACAGCGTTATAATGAAAATCGATGGAAAAGGGTACCTGGAGAGTTAAGACGGGGCTGGCCCAGACGCTGAAGGGCGGGGTGATTATGGATGTGGTCAGTCCGGAGCAGGCAAAAATTGCCGAGGAAGCCGGTGCCTGCGCTGTTATGGCATTGGAACGGGTGCCGGCAGATATCCGCGCCGCCGGTGGAGTGGCGCGCATGGCTGACCCCACTATAATTATGGCCATAAAGGAAGCGGTCAGCATCCCGGTCATGGCTAAATGCCGCATCGGTCATTTCGCTGAGGCTCAGGTGCTGGAAGCACTGAGCGTTGATTTTATCGATGAATCCGAAGTACTCACTCCCGCCGACGAAAGCCATCACATTTGGAAACATAATTTTAAGATTCCTTTTGTCTGTGGCTGCCGTGACTTAGGCGAAGCATTACGGCGTATTGCCGAAGGGGCAGCGATGATTCGCACCAAAGGCGAAGCGGGAACCGGCAACATCGTTGAAGCTGTCAGGCACATGCGAGCAGTCCAGGATGGGATTCGCCGACTTCAAGCTTTACGTGAGGAGGAATTGGTAGCTGAGGCGAAAGCCCTGGGTGCTCCTCTGGAGCTAGTAATGGAGGTGCATAAAACAGGGAAGTTGCCTGTCGTGAACTTTGCCGCTGGTGGTGTAGCTACGCCTGCCGATGCTGCTTTGATGATGCAACTAGGGGCCGAGGGGGTATTTGTGGGCTCGGGGATTTTTAAGTCCAGCGACCCCATAGCTAGAGCGCAAGCTATTGTTAAAGCTACCACCCACTACCAGGACCCGGCTATCCTGGCTGAGGTATCTAAAGGTTTGGGAGCCGCCATGCCCGGTCTGGACATTAAGACCATACCCCAGCAAGAATTGTTGTCCCCCCGGGGCTGGTGACCCCGGTGGGGTTGGTAAGGTGAAAAAAGGTATTATCACAGGATGCGAAGGGTAGTTACTGACGATTTAGATGCGCTACTTGATGTCTTGCCACTCCCTATCCGTGAGCCGCTCTACCAGCAGCCCGATCATAGCGAGCTGCTGGAGGTAATCTTAGATTTAGGGCGTCTCCCCGAAGCTCGTTTTCCCCATAGGGAATTAGTCCTCAATTCTAAAGAGATAAATCAGTCTGATATTGATTATGTAGTGTCACGCATTGGCCAGTTCAGCGGGGATAATCGCGCCGGCATCAACCACACCCTTCACCGCATCTCAGCCATACGCAATAGAAATGGCTACATAATTGGCTTGACCTGCCGTGTGGGCCGAGCTGTGTTCGGCACCGTAGGGATGATTCAAGACCTTATTGAATCGGGCAAAAACGTTCTACTTCTGGGGCGGCCGGGTATAGGCAAGACCACTATGTTGCGAGAAGTGGCTCGAGTGCTGGCTGATGACTTCAAAAAAAGGGTTATCGTAATTGATACCTCCAATGAAATTGCCGGGGACGGCGACATTCCTCATCCCGCTATCGGGCATGCCCGGCGAATGCAAGTAGCTACTCCCGCTGAACAACATGCGGTAATGATTGAAGCAGTGGAAAATCACATGCCTGAGGTCATTATTATCGACGAAATAGGCACTGAACTCGAAGCCCAAGCGGCTCGTACTATCGCTGAGCGTGGAGTGCAGTTGGTAGGCACGGCACATGGAAACACTCTGGAAAACTTGATAATGAATCCTACTTTGTCTGACCTCATCGGCGGTGTCCAGACGGTTACCCTAGGAGATGAAGAAGCCAGGCGACGGCACACACAAAAATCTGTCCTGGAGCGTAAGGCTCCGCCCACCTTTGCTATGGTGGTGGAAATTGTCGATTACTACAAGGTAACTGTACATCCTGACGTGACCGAGGCTGTTGATGTTCTCTTACATGGGCAACCCCCCAAGGCCGAAGTGCGCTCGATGAATGAAGATGGTGAGGTAAAAAGGGAGGCGATAACATCCCCTCTTACATGGGAGAGCAAGGAAGAAGAGAAGCAGCCGGAAAAAATGCTGCGATTCTACCTCTTCGGTGCTAACCGGTCTCGATTGGAACAAACTGCCAAGGAGGGGCGAAAACAGCTGAAAATCGCCGCTGACCTTAAGCAAACTGACATTTTCCTCACTACACGAAGTGATTACCGCCGCAAGCCACAAAAGATACGGGATGCCGAAGCACTGGGTATACCAATTTATGTCCTTAAAAGCAATAATGCCGCTCAGATGAGGCAATGCCTGGACGTCCTCTATCCCCGTGACACCCAATCCACCTATGTCCATAATCTACAGCGGATCGTAGCTGGACGCCGCGGTTTCAACCCTAGTAACCGGAGCGTGGAATCTGGCGGCAAAAGGAAATCGAGGTAATCCTTGGGACTATTCATCACCTTTGAGGGTGGGGAAGGCTGTGGCAAAAGCACCCAATCCAGGCTCTTGTTGAAAAAGCTCGAGCAACAAAATATCCCCGTGGTATTAACCCATGAGCCGGGAGGCACAGCTCTGGGTAACGAGTTAAGAAAAACGCTTAAGAGGAAACGGGATTCCTCTATTTCGCCTCACGCTGAGCTGTTTCTCTTGGCTGCTTCCCGTGCCCAATTGGTGGCTGAGCTAATTCGCCCTGCTTTAGAAGAAGGTAAAGTGGTTGTTTGCGACCGCTTCACTCACTCCACCATGGTCTATCAAGGCTATGGGCGGGGACTTGATTTTACTGCCATAAAGATGGTCAACAATATGGCAACAAGGTATCTCAATCCCGACCTCATAATCTTCTTGGATATTTCACCTGAGCAGGGATTAGCACGAAAGCAAAGCTTGAAAGACCGCTTTGAGCTAGAGGATTTATCGTTCCACCGGCGGGTGAGGGAGGGATACCTCAAGATGGCTGCGGCTGAGCCTGACCGCTGGTTGATGATAGATGCCTCTCTGCCTAAAGGGAAAATTGCTGAGATTATCTGGGAGAGGGTGAGCCGGTTGTTACCTTCCTCCTCGTCATTGCGAGGGTGAGCCGAAGCTCTGAGCGAAGCGAAGAGGCCAACGACGAAGCAATCTCGCCACCCTTCGTTTTGTGCGATATACTTGTACAGCACCTATGCCCAAGGCAAAAGTCGCTGTGGCATTGAGCGGAGGGGTAGATTCTTCCGCCGCTGCTTTGTTGCTCAAAGAAGCCGCCTATAAAGTGCTAGGCATACATATGCGCCTCTGGGATTCTCCCCGCCTCGACTACCAGGCACAGCGGGCGGAAAATATCTGCCGCATTTTAGGCATTCCCTACCATCAAGTTGACCTACAAAAGGAATTTGAGTCCTGTGTGGTTGACTATTTTTGCCAGGAATATCAGCAAGGGCGGACTCCCAATCCCTGCGTTGCCTGCAATCATTATGTCAAGTTTGGCCTCCTCCTCGACAAAGCACTCTCCCTGGGCGCTGACTACTTGGCTACAGGCCATTATGCCAAAGTGGAGCACTCCCGTGATGGCCATCGCTTGCTTAAAGCAGCAGACACCAGCAGAGACCAATCTTATTTTCTTTATACTCTAACCCAGGAAAAGCTCGGGCATGTCCTGTTTCCTTTAGGCCAGCATAGCAAAGACGAGGTCAAACAGATGGCAAGGCAGGCGGGACTGCCCGCAGCCACCAGATCCAGCCAGGATATTTGCTTCATTTCCCAGAAGAACTATGGCGCCTTTCTCAGCCAGAGATTTTCCACTCAGCCTGGCGATATCGTAGATACCCAGGGAAAGAAATTAGGTCAGCATCGGGGAATAGCCTTTTATACCATCGGGCAGAGGCATGGTCTGGGATTAGCCTCTGGCCAGCCACTCTATGTCATAATGATAGAGCCTGAGAGCAATAGAATTGTGCTGGGTCCTGAGAAAGAGCTCTATAGCCAGAAGCTCACCGCCCGGAAGCTGAACTGGATATCAGGCAAGGCACCGCGGGAGTCCATTACAGCCCAAGCCAAGATACGCTATAGGTCAAAAGAAGCAGAAGCCATTCTCTTTTTCAGGAATGACTCCGTGGAGGTTCATTTTACCCAGCCACAAAAGGCGGTAACCCCCGGGCAGGCCATTGTGTTCTATAATGCTGATGAGGTACTGGGGGGCGGAATTATTGAAAGTCCCCAGCCCACAACTAAAGACGATGAAAAGGAAAGTCTTGCCTCGATTTCCAAACTTTGATCACGAAAACGAGCTCAAATCGCAGGGCTATGAGCTTATCGCCGGCATCGATGAAGTCGGGCGGGGGGCTCTCGCCGGTCCTGTAGTAGCCAGCGCTGTTATCCTGCCTCATCCCGCCAATTTGCCCTGGCTTGGGCTGGTTCGGGATAGCAAGGAATTAACCTCCAAGAAACGGGAATCCCTCTTCGAGTTGATTAACAAGGAGGCCGTGGCTGTGGGCATTGGCATCGTTCCTTCCCAAGTGATTGACTCCGTTAATATCCTCAAGGCCACCAAGCTGGCTATGATACAGGCGGTGGAAAAACTGCCCAAACAACCGCACTTCCTCATTATTGATAGAGTAACTTTGTCTCAATGTCCCATCCCTCAAAGAGGGATAACCAGAGGCGACAAATTGTGTCTCTCCATTGCCTGTGCTTCCATCATAGCCAAGGTCACCAGAGACCGTATGATGGAGAAATTTGACCAAATTTATCCTGGCTATGGATTTGCCCAGCATAAAGGCTATGGAACAGGAGAGCACATATCCTGCCTGCAAAAGCTCGGGCCTTCGCCAATTCACCGACTATACTTTGCCCCTGTCAGGAATGTCATCGCAAGCCAAAGCTCTGGCCCTTTAGCTTCGGGGCAGCCTGTCCCGACCACTAGCCTATTCAATTTGACCTGTGTGGATACAGATGAGCCGATACACTAAATAAGACCTGGTTAATAATCGGTGGCTTGGTCTGGCCACTCAGCGAGGTCAAAAATAAAGTGTGCCACCAGATATAATTTCCTAGACGAAACTTCACTAGATTAGCAAGTGGTATAATATGTATGCTGTGGCTTATGGATAGTCTAGCCGACGCATAATGAGGACATTATGAAAAAAGTTGGAGACAAGGTAACTAAAAGATACAAAGGGGAGGTAGAGGACCAGTATTTAGTCAAAGGGGGTGCGAGGTCACCTAAGCCTGTAAAAATTTGGGAGCCTGTGATAGGTGAGCGGAGTTTTTATCCAACAATAATCCTATTGAAGAGAGCCCGGGATGGGCATCGAGAGCTTTGGTTTCCTTACCGGATGGAGAGTTCAGGCATCAAAGGGGAGGAACGGTGGGGGCAATTTGGTCCTCAATATGGAGAGAATATATTCCTTCTATTGCTGAAAGAAGCAATTGTTGAAGGGCTTTTCAGTAGGAATTTCTTAGAAGGGTTGGCTCGTGAATTGGACCGAGCCTTGAGTAAGTGAATATCGCCCAGCCAGTGGATTTGGAGCGGTGACAAATGACAGATAACACATTTTGCAGAGAGCTATCAGGTGAATCTTGCTCAGTAATTGGGGAAAAATGCTTTAGAATACAAGTTGGAAAACAATGCGAATATATAGGGTATTATAAGCGACTAAAAACGATAGGCAAGGATACCCCTGCAATAGCAATGAGAGCACGAACAGGCATGATTGACCCGTTATTGGCAAGCTGGAAGAAGTATGCACAGCATCCCCTTCCGGGTGCGAAAAATGTAGTAGCTTCCCCTCTCGAAAGAGAAGTAACAGCTATTCTAAAGTTTGAATTAGAGCCTCTTAGTGTAACTGTGCGTGCGCAAGAGCATTTCTCCATATGGGGAGATATTGCGATAAGAGCGGATGGGCTTGTCGAAAAAAAAGGATTCCCCACCTCCATCATTTCAGTGAAAACATGGCTAGGGCTAGGGCAAATCAGAGAGACTTTTGCTTATGCTTACTGGGCGAAAACATGGCTAGGGCAGAAACACATAAGGGTATATCATATTGCTATCTTGAAAACTCCCACTCGAGGTAAGACCACAGAGGGTTTGATAGAAATCTGCAAGCCTTATCTTGACGGTGCATTCTTCCTAACTGAAGCACCTTATATAGACGACCTCATTAGGGAACTCAAGGAGACCTATTCGTAGCGGCAAGTTTGAATTTCTATGACCCAGCCAGCGGATTTGGCAATGAGTGGAATTGAAAATTAGCATGCAAATTGTTGATTTGCAGAGGAAGGAGGAAAACAAATCGTGATTAGAAAGGGAGATAAGGTGAAAGTTATTCGGATTGCTCACGATGTCGATGAGATTGCTAGGGAGCATGTCCACTGTTTTCTGGGGCAGATTGGAATAGTCAAAACAGACCCGTTTTGGCTTGCTCCCGAGCCAGGAAGGCCTTTGGGCTTAGCCTCAGCTAATGGGGAATGCATGGTCGAATTTGACCAAGCTTGCCCTCAACACAACGAGAAGAGTGCGATATTCGAGGTGTACGAGTTGGAAAAAGTGGAAACCTGAGGCACGAATTTATGTCTGATTTGTGCCTTTGCAGGATGCTACATATTTGTCTTCCTATTATCCACACGGAGTTTGACTGTTTCTCTACTCAATAGTCAGATTATTTGTCAAAATCCCCTAAATGGCCTTGGGATATGGGCTAGATTATCTTGGCCGTTTTGGCAAAGCCTCAAGCTATCCTCAAACTTCACTGAGCTAGTAAGTAGTATAATTAAGGTTAGGACGTATGTTGTGGCTGGTGAGTAACCAAGCCACAGAATTTGAAGTGAGGTGAGAATTTAACGGACGATGGACGAGCGAGAGTTTAGGTGGTACGAAGGCAAACATGGGGAGCACCCAGATGCCTGTACCTGTCCTGTTTGTTGCGAGAAAAGGGAAAAGAAGAAGGAAAAGGAGAGATTTGGTGGCAAAATAGAATGTCCGAAGTGCGGGTATTTGTCTGTGAATTGGGTTGGGAGACAGAACCGGTATGTCTGCTCAAACCCCGAGTGTGGGATTTCAGGAGAGACGCTGTTGGAGCTGTCGCATGGGAAAGGAGCGAACACCGGGAAAGAAATAAGCAAGCGGACATGTCAGTCATGCGGGGCTGAGTTGTCTGAGGACGCTAAGTTTTGTACGCAGTGTAGTAGGCAGGTCACCTTGCCTCCCTCTTCAGAGACAGAGATATCCACACCTACGACACAGATATCCAGGTCGTCTCCCCGTTCAGAGACACAGATACCCACACCTAGAGTAACCCCACAAAAAATGAAGGAACAAAAGAGAATATTACCTACTCTATTACGCGTCCTCTTTACGTGTGTAGTCATCATAATAATGGGATTTGCCTTGTCAAAACTTGTATCAGACCTTAAGACCCAGATTCCGAACATCACTGCTCCGAACATCACTGGAGAGACGGGTTTTGTAGACCCATTAGCGTTGAATCCGGCCGCGCACAGCTACCTTAATCAGATATGGGAAGGCCAAAACATAAGCTCACCTGCCGAGGGCACATTTCCACTACACTATAATGATTTGTCTGGTCATTATATATATGAGGTATACCCCGATGGTAGTAATATTACTATCACAAATTATCAGAACGTACATGACCCCACAATGGCCGAACTGTTGGCATTCTTAAAACAGGACCATACTGAGGATTACGTATATTCGTCATCGTTTGTATGCGCAAATTATGCAGTGGTGCTGCATAATGACGCGGAAGCTTATGGTATCCGATGCGCTTTTGTGAGCGTTGACTTTGCTGCTGCTAATGCGGGTCATGCAGTAGATGCATTTCAAACAACGGATGATGGCCTGGTATTCATAGATGATACTGGGGACTCGCATATAGACAAGTTCGCCAAGATTAATATGGGACAGGAAGCCATTGCAATACCTGTCTTCAAGTCTGATTCCTTTCAAGGGGTCTTTTATATGTCCACGCTAGGACCCATAATTAGCGCCCAGAGGTGGTGGTGAGCGATACTTGATGTGAATCGCTAGAGAAAATGAGAGACTTTTGAGACAGAGGTTAACGGACACTTTGGTAGCTTGCTCCGACTCCAACAAAGCCTCAAGCTATCCTCAAGCTTCACTGAGTTAGCAAGTGGTATAATATATGCTGTGACTGATATCTATTATTGGCTAGGTCATATTGTCCGAATGAGATAAAAACATACATGCTTCCGGGTGCCCTGCCTTTGCAGCAATAAAACTAAGAAAGGAGGAGTAAAATGAAGTTTCTTGTTTTCTCAATGTTTGATGTCGCCAAGACGGCGGAGATAGCACAAATCGCCGATAAAGTAGCTAAAACGCCAGGGCAAAAGACCATAGCCCAGTATGTCTGTCAGGGGATGGCATTTAGCGGCCTTCTGCCAAACACGAGCTTAGCCATTGCCGTCGTAGAAGCCGAAAGCAACGAGGCCTTAGCTGCTACCCAATACCCGATGGGACTTGCTGGGATAAGCACGTGGGCCGTGCCCGTATTAGAAGTTCCAGTGGGTCGCGTAGTAACGGCAGAGAAGAAATACAGAAAGTAACTTTTGATAGGGTTTTTTATCGACTGGCAGGGCACCCAGAGGTAATGCAGGTTTATGCGCAATAGAGAATCTGTTAGCTTACCTCCAGATGACTGATGAGAATAACAACGGGTTTCAAGCCTGACTGGATTTTCTGAGTAAGCTATCCTCAAACTTCACTGAGCTAGCAAGTCGCAGACATGTAAATAATCTATCTTGGTATTCTCGGGACATAATAATTTATGCTCGACGATTAGTGATTTCATTGTAGATTGATTCATATTTTTCTATTACCTTATTGATATCGTGATTTTTGATAATTTCCAAACTTTTTTGGGACATTTGCGCCCGCATTGCTTGATTGGAAAGTATTGCGATAACCTTTTCAGCCAGCATTCGGCTGTCCCCATCTGAAAAAAGGTAACCATTTTCTCCGTCGTGTACCAATTCGGGCAAAGCCATGGCATTCGCGGCAACAACAGGTAAGCCAGACGCCATGGCTTCCATCGTTGCAATGCTTTGCAATTCTGCTATGCCTGCTATCACAAATAGATCAGCAATCCGATAGATATTCTGCAGGTCTTTATCGGGAACAAATCCTGTAAATGTTACTGCATTTTGTATGCCCAGTTCCTTTGTTAATTTGACAAGTTTTTGCTTTTCTTGGCCCATACCAACTACTACTAGATGAACGCTAGTGACACGCAGAATATCCGGCAGCGCTCGCAAAATTACGTCAATCCTTTTTTCTTTGTCTAATCTCCCTACATATAACAATACCGGTTTATTGCTTGGTACGGCGAAGATTTGTTTCAGATACAATCCATCGTTGGTTGGCTTGAATCTCTCCAGGTCAATGCCGCACGAGATCGGCATAACATCTTTGCGAAAACCGGCGTTTTTTAACAACGCCGCCGCGGTTTTTGTCGGCGTGGTCACAACATCAAGTTGTTCAAAAATCCTTACACAGTCTCTCCATGCAAACTTTCGCAGCTTCTCCTCGGCAATTCCTGGCAGATGAAGAAAATGCACCAGATTCTCTGGCATGAAGTGATTTGTGCCTATAACCGGGATGCCGAGTTTTTTGGCTGCGCTTACTACTCGTCTGCCAATCAGGAAATGATTTTGAATATGAATGATATCGGGGGGAATTTCCTCAATCGCTCGCCGGATGGCCCTGGAAATGAAGAGCGGTGAAATTCTAGAGTCGTGAGATACCAGAATGCCAATGTTGATGGAGCGAATTCCGTATACCGTAACTCCATTATCATTTGACACCGTGTTTTTGAACGAGCGGGACGGGCACATGACAAAGACATTGTGGCCTCTTTTTGCCAGGCTGGTGGCGAATCGATATGTGAAATAAGCCGCCCCATTGACATCCGGATAATACAAATCAGTTGCAATAAGTATTTTCATGATTTCATCATGTTAATTTGTATCTCTACCTGCATATTTCTTACTCACTCTCCTCACCACAAAATAAGTCACAATAAATATGACGGCTGGGTAGCGGGTCATTTTGAATACGAAGCAAGTTTATGAATGCGGATAACATCATGCTTGATCTCAAAGGCGTCAAAACCGGCTGAACTAGACATGTTTCGCAGTTCTTCGATAGTGGGGTAATCGTGGTCTCCTATAAAACACCTTGCGTCATCGATAAGAATAACGTGGTGACTTGCCATTAAGTGATTGAATATGTGACTAAGTTCTCTGCGAATAGGAGTTTCCACTTCACCTTTTACTGTAATTCCTCCCGAGTAGTGACCATCCAACCAGAATAGACAGGGTTTATTCACATGACCCAGCAGTTCATCAAGAGCTTCTCCACTATCCCCATGTATGATGGTAATATTCTTTTTATCAGCGAATCTTCTTTTTGCATTTTCATAAAGCTCCAGTCCTAGTTCTATAGAATAAATCTGGTCAAATCTATTTTGGACGGCATTCACCATCTCTCCCAAATAAGTCCCAGTCTCGACAAACATACGTAATCGAAACCTTTTTGCATATTCTTTCACAATCCGCTGTTTCAATATCTCTGGCGGTGATACAGGCTTTCCCGGCAGAACCCATTCCCATAGCTGGTAAACCAACCAATGAACCCACGAGGCGGGAGCATGCCTCAGAATGCCCTCTGTAGCACTAGCTAGCTTTGTCATGGCGACACTGCTCAATTAGTATAGCAGAGCAGCTAGAGTGTCTCTTCGGCTGACTTTTGCACCCTCAGCTCCTTCCCATCAGATTATACGCCTTTGACGTCCAAAGTCTAGTATCTCATGTAGGCCCATAAATAAAGCCTCAAGCTATCCTCAAACTTCACTGAGCTAGCGAGTGGTATAATTAAGATTAGCCTTTATTTCTTCGGCTCATAGGTAGCTTGGCCAGCGGATTTGAAAAGAGGGAACTAGGATGATATGCCCAGTATGTAAAGGCAAACGTGTAAGGGTAAGGGCAAAATATCGTGGGGAAGTCCAGCAAGCGGGATGCCTATGACTACCACGGGTGCACTCGGTTCATGCAGGGATATGCGCTGTCCGGACTGTCATGGTACTGGTGAAATAAATGAGGTCCACTAGGTCTGCCAGAAACTAACCCACCTCTACTTAGACTTCCTGCAGTTTTTTCGTACCAAATCCCTTTTCAAAAGATGTTCAATCTCCGGATAGAGCTTCAAGCTATCCTCGAACTTCATAGAGCTAGCAATTCGCAGCTTTTTCCATTTGCTCATGTCTTCAATTTTGAGCTAGCTAGAGGTATAATTGAATCAAGAGGAGGAGCATGTCATCCATCCGATCGATAGGAGGCTATTCATGACATACAAGGCGACGATCGTGGATTTGCCAGACCTAAGGTTAATGGTCACCCACGCTGACGAGTTTCCCAGTGGAGTCCAAAAAGCCTGGGACAGTCTTGAGTCGAGACTTTCCTCGCTCAAGGGCCGCAAGTTTTACGGCGTATCGCGCTATGAAGGCTCACAACTGGCGTATTTCGCTGGAGTTGAGCCTGCAAGTGACGAGGAGGTCCAAGCGCTTGGACTTCCAACTATGATGATCAGGGGCGGCAAATATGCTAGAGCCAAGCTATTGAACTGGCCAAATCATACCGATAAGATTGGGCAAATATTCAGCGAACTCACGCGAGACTTCCCAATGGATCCGAATGGGTGGGCGCTGGAATATTATCGCAGTCAATCCGAGCTACATCTGCTCATCCCCCTGGCAGGGACTAAGTCTTGAAGATATGAGGCATCCCTTCTCAAAAGCTGCTCTATTGAGTCTCAAACTATCCTTAAACTCCACTGAGCTGGCAAGTAGTATAATTTAGGTAAGGAGGTAGCATGGACAGGAAAGAGCTAGAAGAATACAGAAAGCTAGTCGTGAGATACCTCGAAGAACACGATAAGTATAAGGAATTGCTTCTTCAATTTTCATCAGTCGGTCAG
>JBEKTM010000033.1:0-14792 GCA_049516035.1 Dehalococcoidia bacterium | reverse complement strand
GATTGGAGAGTCATGGATGCCCGGAAGAAGGAAATTGTGGATACTGGAGAACCTTCTCCTGAGCACCTGGCTTATGTATGTGAGACTAAAGAGAAGGCTATGGTGATGATTCCCAAGTTATGCATAAGGAAGAATGATACCCCTCAGGGAAGGGCGATAAAACTAAACCATTACATCTCCCTGCACAAGAAGTACATGAGGGGTGGTCTTCCTGAGGACATTCACCTCTTCGTGCGCAGGAACCCTGACATTCCCCTTGTCTATAAGAAAGAGGCGAGGGTATATCTACAAGAAATCGGCTGGCAACCCAGGGAGCCTGTGGGACTTCCTACCCTTATCGGGACTTATCCCAGCAAGGTTTCTGTGGACGCAGTGATACATTAAAAGGAGAATAAAATGAGTGGGGACTCAAGCAATGGCATGTGATTTGTAATCTGCAATTCCATGTGCCACAATTGATGATAAGCATAGAAGAAGGAGGAGAATCTATGAAATGTCCTAAGTGTGGAAGTGAGGACGTAAAGGTATTCACTATATCGAATACTCTATATTGCAGGTGCGGTAAGTGTGGCTATGCTTGGAAGGTTGATTTATGAGAGGGTGTTGGTGATAGTCAAAAAGGGTCGCTAAAATTCAGGGCATTTTCAGGCATAGAACAGCCCAATTTCAGCAACTAAACAGTAACAAGCCTATTAAACCGATCAGCAATCGGCCACTTTGTTAGTCCGCGATTCTGGGCAACCGGGTGACCGCTCAAGACCACTTGATAGAACGATACCGAGAACTCCTCGTAAACATAGACAAAATCTTGTTTAGCACGGTATAATTAAGCTAGCTTAACTTAAGCCAGCTTAATTATTGGAGGGTAGAAATGGAGAGTGAGAGAGTCGAAGAGTACCTTGAGGCGATTTATAAAAGACAGAAGACTGAGACGCCCGTTTCGACGTCTGCTTTAGCCAAAGATTTGGGAGTCTCACTACCAGCAGTCACTGATATGTTGCGAAGGCTTGAGAGCGAAGGGCTTATAGAATATGTGGCTAATAAGGGGGCTATACTTACTACGGAGGGGAATGAAAGAGCTATCTCAGTAGTAAGACGACATCGTTTGTGGGAGAGGTTTTTGACCGATATCCTCGGTGTGAAGTGGGACAGAGTACATAACGAAGCTTGTCGGCTGGAACATGCTACGTCGGCTGAGACGGAGAGGAAACTAGCTTCGCTTCTAGGGAATATTGATACTTGCCCTCACGGTTATCCTATTCCCGACAAAAATGGAAACATACAGGAACAAGAAGTCATGCCACTTTCAGAATTCGAACCAGGGCAGAGTGTGTGCATTGAGACTGTTGCCGAAGAGACTCCACATTTGCTTAGAGATATTGACAAGTTAGGGTTGAAGCCAAAGACAGTTGTGACTGTAGAGAAGAAGAATAGCGATGGCTCCATTGAACTGCAAGCTGCCGGAGAACGGCGATGGCTAAAAAAAGAGATAGCCGCGCTTCTCCTAGCCAAGCCAGTCTCCGCGGAGGCGAAAACTACTGAAGTGGAAGAAATCGCCATTACCAAGCTTGCCTCGGGCGAATCAGGCGTTGTGAAGTCATATGCGGGTGGACGAGCTATGTTAGGGCGCTGTCTCTCTATGGGCTTTACTCCCGGCAGCTTGGTGAAGATGCTCAAGAATTTCGGCAGTGGTCCGGTATTAGTTAAGGTTCACGATACAGAAGTTGCCCTTGGGCGAGGAATAGCTGAGAAGATAGTCGTTACCAAAAATAAAGGTATATGCTAGAGAAATCCAAGGAAAAGAGCATTGCCGTAGCGCTTACCGGACCTCCCAACGTAGGCAAGAGTACCGTTTTCAACTTGCTAACTGGTCTCTCACAGCACGTGGGCAACTGGCCCGGCAAGACCGTAGAACAGAAAACCGGTGTACTGCACCACGGCAACCTGACTATCAACTTTGTTGACCTGCCGGGGACATACAGTCTTACTGCCAACTCTGCAGAAGAACAAATCGCCAGGGACTATCTGGTCAAGGAAAATCCAGATGTGGTTGTGGCTGTCCTCAATGCCGCCAGCCTGGAGCGCAACTTATATCTGGTAGCTGAACTCATTGAATTGGCACCACGGTTGATAATTGCTCTCAACATGACGGATGTTGCCCGGCAGCAGGGAATGAAGGTTGATTCCCAAGCTCTGGAATCGGCGTTAAATATACCAGTCATCCCAATGGTTGCCAACAGGAACCAGGGTCTAAGTGAGCTGGTAAAGATGATTGAGCAAGAGTCTACTCAGCCGCCAAGGACCCGAAACGTTAGACATGTCGAATCCGATAGCGAGATAAAGGCGGTCATCGACCATGTTGAAGAACTCTTGACCGATGGGAGCATCGCTCCTTACCCGGGCCACTGGGCAGCAATGAAGCTGCTTGAGGGTGATGAACAGATTAACAAGTTAGTCCGGCAACGCCTCTCTCAAACGCAATGGTCGGCACTCGAATCTTTTCTGAAAGAGCATGAATCTGCTGCGGTAACCATTGCCACTCTTCGGTTCGAATGGGTTGAGAGAATGGTGGGTACGACTCAGGAAAAACCACCCGTGGGACAGGTTTCGTTGTCTGAAAGACTTGACCGCGCTGCGACTCATCCGATACTGGGGCTGGTCATTCTGGTAGCGATTATGGGTACCGTTTTCTGGCTGGTCTATAGCATCGGTGTTCCAATACAGCGTTTTCTTGAAGTGAGTTGGATTGAGAGGGCTCGTGAATTAGCATATAGCATGCTCCACTCCATGCCCGGCTGGGTGCCTAGCTTTCTGGGTGACGGTATTCTGAGTGGTGTGGGGACGGTCCTGACCTTCATCCCCATATTGTTCTTCTTCTTTCTCGCCTGGGCAATACTCGAAGACACCGGTTACATGGCAAGGGTGGCATTTGTGACTGACCGGTTCATGCACCTTATAGGACTACACGGTAAGTCGGTTTTGCCCTTGATTTTAGGTTTTGGGTGCAATGTCCCGGCGGTAATGGGAACACGTATCATAGAATCGGAGCGTGCTCGCCTTCTGACAGTATTGCTGACGCCGTTGATTCCTTGTACCGGTAGAATGGCAGTAATTGCCATAATAGCCGCAGCTTTCTTCGGAAGCCAAGCGACATTGGTGTCAATCGGTATTATCATTTTCAGCCTACTCATGCTGGTAATCTCAGGTCTAATTATGAACAGGTTTGTTCTTAGTGGTGAGAGGACAGTTTTGATAATGGAACTGCCACTATATCATTTGCCCAACGTTAGAATGATAGTTTTGATTACCTGGCAGCGAATAGTAGCGTTTATCAAGCGTGCCGGAACAATCATACTAATCGTCTCCGTTGTAGTCTGGCTGCTGTCTAGTTTCCCGGGAGGTGGTATTGGAGAGAGCTTTCTGGCTCAAATTGGGAGAGGGCTTGAGCCCTTGGGAAAATTGATGGGGTTGAATTGGCAGATGATGGTAGCTCTGTTGTCCAGTTTTGTTGCTAAAGAGAATACCATAGCTACTCTGGGTGTATTGATGGGCGGGAGTCAAGCGGGGCTTACTCAGGCGTTGAAAGAGATGCTGGTGCCAGCTTCAGCTTTAGCCTTTCTAGTTGTTCAGGTTCTTTTTATTCCCTGCGCCGCCACAGTTGCTGTAGTTCACCAGGAAACCAAGAGCTGGCGCTGGACAGCTTTTTCAATAGGCTTTCAATTGACACTCTCTTTCTCAATGGCCATCCTGGTGTTTCAGATAGCCAAATTGGCCATGCTGGGAATCTGAACTACTATTTCGAACGGGAAAGCGGTTAACGCTTAGGGAACAGCCTTAACCTGAAGACTGTTTGGGGTTACTGAGTCTATGAGTTCCTCAGGCCCCCTTGCGGTTCTGGGCTTATCTGCATCTCATACTTTAGGACTCTGCTTTCTGCATAGACCACGAATTTGACATGACTCCCCTCCACTAGATACCTCTCGGACTCCGCACGAAGTTTCTTGAAGTCTGCGGTTTCCAAGAAATTCTTCAGAAGCCCTACAATTTCAAGCAGCTTTCGATTATGTTCTCCAGATGCCAGTAATTGTCTCACAGCCTCGTCGTACTCTTTTTTGGCTACAGTCTCAATGCACTGAGAAAGAGTGGGGACCAGCTCAATCTTGAGCATCTGATATCTCCATTGCGGCTAGGGTAAGGTGAGCCGGGTACCGGCATTATTCAGGAAGAAAATACCTTCAAACTCCTGAGCCAGTCGTGCCGAGGCATGGAAGCCCGTACAATGAGAAACACCCAGCCTCTGGATTCCAATTTCCTTGAGGGCGGCTATGGTCTGCTCGATACGTTCATCCGATGCCAGGAAGAGATGAGTGCCACCGATGGCAGCGTACACCAGCTCCTTACCGGTCAATCTTTGAGCATGCCGCAGGGTATTGATTATACCTCGATGAGCACAGCCGAGAATTACCACCAGCCCAAAGTCGGTATCAACAACTAAAGCGAGGTCATCGGCTAGTGGGTCTTGATGTAGTGTATTGCCCTCTTTAACGAAGAGGTTGTTTTCAACTTCCTCATACCCTGAAACCATCGGAATCTCTCCCGTGGTCATGACATGCTGGGTGATGCGGACTGACTCTTTCGTCAGGTTGAATTGGGCGCCGCGGCTCTCCAGTTCCTCCCTTGAGAAAGGAATACCGCAATATTGCTTTCTCGCTTCACCATCTCTCTGAACGTATTTGGCGGTCCATGTATCAGGGTGAGCAATTACCTCAACCTCAGCCTCACCCTTTATCTTCAGGACTTCACGGAGCCCGCCAGTGTGGTCGGCATGACCATGGCTGAGGACTATGCGGTCAATTGTAGCAAGGTCTATTCCCATTAGCTGGGCATTATGCACTGCTGAGAAGCTCAGCCCAGTGTCCATCAGAATCCTCAGCCCATCCACCTCAATCAGGATACTTAGCCCCCACTCGGCAAGGAAGCCGTAGGTCGCAGTGTTTTCACTTAAAGTAGTTAGACGGATTTTCATAAACCCTCCATATGGAGCTACTAATCATCCACACTGGGGAAATCGGCTGTTTGGTAACTTCAATCATGTTTGTCCTTAGCTGCTTGGCGGATAGATTCTCCCAGCCTGGCCATAATATCCGAGTCGTATCTCTCAATATTGCCTTCGTCGCAGAGCTTGGCCAGTTCCGGGTCTATAGGTAACTGTCCTATAAGCGGGGCACGCGCTGCTTTAGCCATCTCCTCGCCCCGACTCCTGCCGAAAAGCTCAATCTTCTTATCTATCTCCTGTACATACAGATAGCTCATATTCTCCACGACACCGAGAATAGGCTTACCCATCTGGCGAGCCATGTTCACCGCTTTGCGAACAACCATGGCAGTCAGGTCCTGAGGAGTGAAGACGATGATTATCCCCGATATCGGCAGGCTCTGCATCACGGTAAGTGGGGCATCAGCCGTACCTGGCGGCAGGTCTACAATCAAATAATCAAGCTTGCCCCAGAGCACCTCTTCCCAGAACTGGGTAATTGCCCGCCCGATAAGCGGTCCACGCCAGATAACGGCATCGTCCTCGCTGGGCAGAAGCAGGTTAATAGACATCACCTCAATGCCTGATTTGGACAATACTGGCAGAATTCCGCTGTCACTACCAGCAGGTCTGTCAGTGATGCCAAACATCTTGGGGATGCTTGGACCGGTAATATCGGCATCTAGAATGCCCACCTCATAGCCCTGGCGCTTCAGCGCCACCGCAGTCAGGCTGGCGACAAGCGACTTACCTACTCCTCCTTTGCCACTCATAATGGCGAAGACATGACCTATTTCGTTCAGGTCCTTGGGCTTGCCGTCAACAAGACTGACACTTACCTCTCTTACCCCATCCAGCCTGCCAGTAACGTCTTTAATCCTGTCTTTGAGCCATTGCTGAGCCTCCGTAGCCAGAGCTGCTGAGGCAAGGGTAACATCAACTTTGCCGTTATCAATACTGACGTCTCGAATCAGGTTCATTTTCACCAAACTCCGCACGGCTCCTGGTACCAGAACCGTTTCTAGGCTTTTCATTACTTCTTCTTTTGTTGGCATAGATTTCCTCAAAAACTGGTTACTGAGCCGATATCTAGTGCAGCCGTTCCATGAGGTTGGGTAGCTTACCATCAAGGTAAAGTTTTACTGCCTCCTCAATATCCTCAACATTGGTGACCACCGTTTCAATGCCGCGGCTCTTCAGGCTTTCATAAGCACCCCAACCCATTCCTCCGGCGATGAGCACCTGACAATCGGCTATACCCTGAGCCATGGCGGCATGCCTTGATTGAGCACCGGCATCATAGCCGTGCCGTTCGCCCGGCGCCGTTTCGGGATGCTGGCCAGCGGCGAAGGTATGGTGCCCTGCCTTATCCCTCTTTTCCTTGCTTACTACCTTGCCATCTTCTACCGTTACCACTAGGTAATACGGTGCGCGGCCGAAATGCTGGCTGACGGTAGTTCCGTCTTCACTTATAGCAGCAATTTTCATTAGTTCTGTACCTCCTAACCTATATTTAGCTCATATTTTGGCTTGCCGTCGGCAAAGGACAGCCTGAGCGTAACTTTCCTTCCTTCGGCAAGATATTTTTCAGATTCATCACGTAGTCTCTGTGACTCAGGAGATTTGAGGAAGGCTAGCAACATCTCATATCTCTGCTGCATCTCCTTATTCTCGCTCTCCCCTCCCAGGAGTTCCCTCAGGCAATTATATAGCTCCTGCTCTGCCAAGCATTTGATGCACTTGCCTGGGATTTCCCCGGTTGAATATCCGGGCTCAAGCTCAAATGAATCCATGCGCTTCACACTCCTACCTGTACTAATGTCTCCGGCACCGTTCACCAGTGGAGCAGGGTGGCGTCTCGCACCGCTCAGTTCGGCCACAGCAAGTAGTACCTGGAGCATTAGCCTTGTCTCTCAACAAACTGGGGGTGGATATCAGTCTTTCCAAGTGCTGACTGCCACAGATAGGGCAGTCTAATGTCCTGCTGTCCGATGAACTGGACAACAAGAACTCGGAAACCTTTCCGCATTCCTGACATCTAAAGTCGTAAATAGGCATCTTTCCTCCTCATTTGGTTAGTGATTTTGATACCAGCTCCCACAGTGCTTCTATCTGGTGCGACACACCGTTTCGGCTATATTCCACAACCGGCAAGCCCGCTACCATTGCTTTAGTCACTGTATTATCAAATGGAATCCTCGCAGCTACCTCTACTCCCTGACTGAGACAGTAGCGCTCAATCTGATGGGTATTGTCTTCATTAATGTCGTACTTATTGATGCACACCAGAGCTGGGACGCCAAAGTGTTGACAGACGCCGAGAACTCGCTCTAGGTCATGGATACCTGATAGCGTCGGCTCAGTTACTAGTAGAGCCAGATTCGCTCCGGATAGAGATGAGATGACCGGGCAGCCGATACCGGGTGGGCCGTCACTGATAATATAATCGGCTCCATTCTTCTCTGCCATCTGTCTTGCCTGCTGCCTGACCAGTGCCACCAGCTTGCCCGAGTTCTCCTGGGCAATTCCCAGCCGGGCATGAACCAAAGAGCCATACCTGGTATTGGAGATAAACCAGTGACCAGCCAGGTTTTCTTTCATAGTGATGGCTTCAGTTGGGCAGATACGAGAGCAGAAGCCACAGCCCTCACAGGAGATGGGGTCAACCCGGAAATCCTTAATCGCCTTAAAGCGGCATAGCTCCTGGCATAAGCCGCATTGGGTACATCTATCCTCAGCAATAAAGGCAGTCTGTCCGCTCCAGAACTCATGCTTCTCCCGTCTAGCCGGCTGAAGCAAAAGGTGCAGGTCGGCGGCATCCACATCGCAGTCGGCCAGTACGGCGCCTTTAGCTAGGGCGGCGAATGAGCCGACAAAACTGGTCTTTCCTGTGCCACCCTTACCACTTAGCACTACAACTTCTTTCACCTGTTATCTCCCGAATCCGATCAAAAAGCCCTATGAAGCTCTTCTTCCACTGCGGCATGCCCTCAACCAGCGTTATTCCCCGGGAGTTAAGCCGGGCAATTTCAGTATCAAGAGGAATGGTAAGTAGAACTGGTATACCCTCTCTCAGACAGTATTCTTCTACTTTTCCATCACCTACCCCAGCACGGTTGATAACCACGCCAAAGGGGACTTTAAGCTCCTTCACGGTCTCCACCGCCAGGATAAGGTCGTTAAGCCCGAAGGGAGTCGGCTCAGTCACCAGCAGGCAGAAGTCGCTGTCCTTGATTGATTCCACTACCGGACAGGATGTGCCTGGTGAGATGTCAATGATAACTATCCCATCATGATTAGCCCGTTCTTTCACCCTTCTAATAACCGGCGTCGGCATAGCCTCACCGACGTTAAGCTTCCCGTGAGCAAACTCAACGCCATCTGAGTACCCGCACTCGACAACACCGATTTCCCTGCCTACTTCGGTGATAGCCTTTTCCGGGCAGAGATAGCTACAGGCACCGCACCCGTGACAAAGCTGGGGGAAAACCAGCACATGTCCTGGGAAAACAGCAATGGCATGATAGGCGCAGACCTTGGCACACTTACCGCAGTAGTTGCACTTTTTCTCGTCTATCTCAGGAACAGGAATGCAGACTGCTTCGCTTATAGTGATTACCGGCTTTAAAAAGATGTGGTCGTTGGGCTCCTCAACATCACAGTCAAGGAGCTGTACCTGTTCCCTATCTTTGAGGGAAAGGGCAAGGCTGGTAGCCACCAGCGTCTTGCCGGTTCCCCCTTTACCGCTGGCAACCGAGATAATCATGAGTACCTCAAATTCTCCACTTTAACGACTTAGTCATGCTCTTTGAACACTTTATCCTGTGTCGAGTCATTCTTCCTCAGCCACTCGACGAGCATGGCGGCATGCTCCTTTTCCTCGTTCATGTTGTGCTCCAGAAGTTGCTTTAGAGAGGCATCCTGGGTGGCATCAATTCTCTCCTGATAGAAATCAATAGCCTCCAGTTCCTCTCGCAGGGACTTTCTGGCCCTCTCTAAATCAACGTGCTTTGGGTCTAGTTTCTCCAGTGGCTCGAAAAACGGCATACGTGCCCTCCTTATATTTCTCTATTCTCTCACCATTCTGGTCCCGCATTTGGGACAGCTCACGGAGTAACAGGGCGTTGCCAGCTTGTGGGGTACCTTTTCCCCACAACTGGGGCAGACACAGTTACCACCGGGGCCAGCCCCGGGTTGGTTACCTCTCATCCGGCCGCCCCTTTGGCCACGTCCAGTGGGCGGCCCGGTTCCATCTCCTCTAGGCATACTTACACCTCCAAAAAGATTTGGCCTTTTATCTTTAGCCCATGCCTCTGCCACGACCCATGCCAAAGTGGCCAGGTACATTGGGTTGGGAACTGGACTGGAATTTGCCTGATTTGTAGCCTTGAATAGCATCCTGCACCTTACCCGCAACCCCGGTGACGACCTTAATCCCAGCCGCCGATAGCACCTCGTAGGCGTTGGGGCCGCAGTTGCCAGTGAGCACCACTTCCACTCCCTTACCAGCAATCATCTGGGCGGTGGAGATTCCAGCTCCACCTCCTGCCATAGCACCGGAGTTCTCTAGAGCTTCAAACTGCATCGTCTCTGGGTCAACAATAATAAAATACTGGCAGCGGCCGAAGCGAGGGTCTATCCCGGCATCCAGGGCTGGACCATTAGCTGTAATCGCAATTTTCATCGTTCACTCCTTGCGGCTGATTTTGCTCTCGATGCTTCCAGCTCCTTCATCCTGGTCTCAATCTGCTCCAGTTGCTCCCTCAATGCTTGTGTCTGGTTCTTCAGCAAATCAAGCTCTTGCTCGGGGGGCATCTGACCCCAGGACACGCCGTATGTGGGATAAGCAGCTCTTCCCACGTATCTCGGCCAAGTCCTTGGCAGCGGCATAGCACAAAGACCTCTGCCGCCACCTGTCATTGGACCTATACCACGCGGTCCAGTACCGTCAAATCCTGGCATTTTTACCTCCTTTCCAAGGCTGATGATAAATTTGGGCTTTAGCTATTTTTGACTGCAGCCGAACATCAGCCATGCCACATTTTATCTCTCATTTACCAGCTCCAAGTCGCGCATCCTGGCTTCAACCTGGTTAAGCTCCGCTTTGATAGCCTCAGCCTGACGCTTCAGCCAGTCAACCTCCTCCTCTTGAGTAAGAGGAGGATACGGCAAAACTGGTGCGTAGGGTAGAGCTGCAACTGCCCCGGGATACCAGCACCGTGGAAGCCCGCCTCTCCCCCTACCAACGTAGGGCCAGGAAGGAGAGCTTCCTCGGAAACCGAATCCTGCACCTCTACCACGGCTGAACCCCCTGCCAAATCCGTACATCATTTTCTCACCTCCTTGTTTCGTATTTCTTATTTGATTGTGCTGATTCGACCTTTTTGCCAGCCTCTTCGTCTACGGGCACCACAGCCATAGCCACCTCTACCCCAACCTGTGCCAAGAGTTTGAAGCGGCACGATTTCGGGAGTCTTGCATGTCGGGCAGAACTGAGGGAGCATGCCTGTAGCAGTATCAAAAGGCACATCCCATTCATGACCATAAGCGCAACTGAAACGCAGAGGAGACATCTCAAAGTTACCGCCTTCAATCCTTATCGCTTTGCCATTAAGTAAGGCATCAGCCATTTTCAGCCGTGCCGACGCTAATACCCTCTGAAAGGTTGGACGAGAGACATTCATCTTCTCAGCACCCTGCTCCTGTTCCAGTCCCTCAAGATCTTTCAATCGTATTGCCTCAGCCTCCTCCACAGAGAGGCGTACCTCTTCAAGAGCTCTTAACGGTATACCTGCCGGCTTGAAATAGGTTACGCCTGGCAGGAAAGCAACTCGACGGCACTTCGGCGGTCTCGACATTTTTTCTCCTATATTATGAGCATATGCTCATAATTATATTAACATTTGGTTCTTTAACATGTCAAGCGGTTTAGGAAAGTGGGTCTACAGTCTTTTAGCGTGGCAATTTTGTAAAGGATGCCGGAAGGGGATGAATATTTATTGAGAGGCACCTGCTACCTCCTGTAGCTTTAGTGGTTAGCAGAACTCTAATGAAAGAAGGCAAAGCAGGTGCAAGACGATTGTATCGCAGTAGTCCTGGGATGGCCAGAGCTATGGTTCCGGGGCAGGTAGAGCTAAAGGACCATTTTGAAGTTACTGTGAGATACCGGCGGGGCAAAGTGGCTTGTCTTGGATGTAGTGGGATGATAGTGAGGGGGTATGTTAGTTCCCTCTGAAATTTGACTCTCTTCCAGAGAACTGAAAAGCAAGGAAGGTTGAATAAATGGTCTACATGTGCTATTTTATTTTACCTGGCGTCGGTCAACTTTAAGTGGTAAACCGGGCCGGTTTTAAGTCGTAATCTACAATAAACATGGGCTTGGCTTTCCGGGAAATTAAAAATAAGGCGGAATCTGAATGGGAAGCCTTGCATAACAGTGTCTATATTCTTATCGGCACAGCTACTTGTGGACGGGCAGCTGGTGCCTTGGATGTAGTGGATGCCTTTAGTAAGGAGCTAGCACGGCGAAGTCTGGAGGTCCCGATTATCAAAGTTGGCTGCACGGGTCTATGCTATGCGGATCCATTTGTTACTATATCCAAGCCTGGCTCTCTTCGTGTCGCATATGCCAATGTAACTCCGGAGAGTGTACCCAGACTTGTGGAAGGTTATGGTGCCGGCGATGATCCGTGCCTTGAGCTTGCCTTAGGCACTGTTGAAGGGGGTGGAGGAGAAACAATCTCTATTCCCGAGCTTCCGCGGTTTGAGCGTGAGCTTCGTCTTATACTACGCCACTGTGGCTACATCGACCCTGAAAACATAAATCACTATGTTGCCAATGGTGGTTATGGCGGCTTGGAGAAAGCATTGAAGATGTCGCCTGAGAAGATAATTGGAGAATTGGAGAAATCTGGGCTGCGGGGGCGGGGAGGAGCTGGATTTCCCACCCATCAGAAATGGGAGCTATGCCGTAAGGCTGAAAGCACGCCAAAATATGTCATATGCAATGCTGACGAAGGGGATCCCGGTGCTTTTATGGATCGGGTCATTTTGGAAAGTGACCCGCATCAAGTTATCGAGGGTATGATTATTGCCGGCTATGCTATAGGGGCCGAGCAAGGCTATATCTATGTCCGTGCTGAGTATCCTTTAGCTATTGAGCGCATCCAGATTGCCTTAAAGCAGGCGCAAGAAACAGGTTTGCTGGGAGATAACGTCTTAGGGGGTAGTTTTGGGTTTCAGATCGAGATAGCAGCCGGGGCTGGTGCTTTCGTCTCCGGTGAGGAAACAGCGTTGATAGCGGCTATTGAGGGGCGGATGAGCACGCCCAGCCCCAGACCACCTTATCCTGCCGAGTCTGGCTTGTGGGGTAAACCTACTTTGTTAAATAATGTGAAGACCTTTGGTTATGTCCCTCTGATAATTGAGCGGGGAGGGGATTGGTTTGCCTCCATCGGGACTGAGGGAAGCAAAGGCACGGCAATGTTTACGCTGGCAGGTAAGGTAATCAATTCAGGGCTGGCTGAGGTGCCTATGGGAACAACGCTTCGAGAGCTTGTTTATGACATTGGTGGGGGGGTTGCTAAGGATAAGAAGTTTAAAGCGGTACAAATTGGGGGGCCTTCTGGGGGTTGCCTTCCTGAGACTTTATTGGATATCCCTATTGATTATGATTCCCTTCGAGCGGCTGGCTCGATGATGGGCTCAGGGGGAATGATTATAATGAATGAAGACAACTGCATGGTCGATGCTGCGAGGTTTTTTCTTGATTTCTCAACCAAGGAGTCTTGTGGCAAGTGCACTATGTGTCGCTTGGGGACTTTGCAAATGCTACATATGTTGGAGGACATCACAGCTGGCCGAGGCAAAATAGAAGATATCGACCTTCTCCTGGCATTGGCTGAAGATGTTAAGATAGGTTCGCTTTGTGGCCTGGGGAAAACGGCTCCTAATCCTGTCCTCACAACCCTGCGCTATTTTCGAGATGAATACGCGGCTCATATTCTGGAAAAGCGCTGCCCCGCCAAAGTATGTCCCGAACTCACTGTGTATTATATCCTTCCCGACAAGTGTGATAGAGCCTGTGAGCATTGCGTTTTAACCTGTCCCACAGAAGCAATTAAGGGAGAGAAAGGGGAAGTTAAAATCATAGACCAGGAAAAATGTTCTAAGTGTGGTACTTGCCTGGAGGTATGTCCTCCAGAGTATAATGCAGTGGTGAAGCTTTCACCTGTCAGCTTACTGCCTTCCCCGAATTTGTCTGGAAAGAGAACCGGGAAATGACTAAAACGATTGCTATCGCAGGAAAAGGTGGCACAGGCAAGACTACTGTGGCTGCCTTACTAATCAAGTTCCTTTCTCAGAAGGGGTTGGTTCTGGCTGTGGATGCTGACCCTAGCACCAATCTTAGTCAGGCGCTGGGTGTGCCTCTGGATGAGAGTAAGACTGTAGGTGGAATACGGGAGAAGATGACAAAGGATGTCTCTGAAGGTCGTTTAAGTCCCACTATTAGCAAGCCGGAATATCTGTTTAGCAAGATAGTGGAGTCACTGACTGAGTCCAAAGGCTTTGACCTTTTAGCCATGGGACGTCCAGAAGGGCCTGGATGCTATTGTGCTTCTAATGAATTTCTGCGTGCCTCCTTGGATAAGCTAGTGAAAGATTATAAGTATGGTTATATCGTCATGGACTGTGAAGCAGGCATGGAACACATTAGCTTTACTCATTATGTCTGACCCCACAATAAAAGGTGTTACTACAGCAGCTCGAATGAAGAAACTCATTGAGGAGTTGAGATCAAACGTGGGCAAGGTTGGGCTTATAATTAATCGTGTCCGGGGAGAATTATCTTCAGAGATTAAAAAGGTAATTAAGGAGTCTGGCCTTCAAGTTATCGCCCTGATTCCAGAAGACCCCGATATGGCGAATTTGGAAATGAAGGGAAGGCCTGTAACTGAACTCTCTCAGAAATCCCCCCTTCAATTGAAGGTCAAAGAGATAGCTGAAGGCTTAAGTTTGTGATTGAAAAATAAGTCGAAAGGCAGGTGAGGACTTATGGCTACAAAAGAATACCCGGCGATATGGTTGCAAGCCGCCAGCTGTACAGGCTGTTCAGTCTCTCTTCTCAACGTGGTAAACCCCTCTATCAAAAACCTCTTAGTTGATGAAGTACTTCCAGGCAGTCATATAAATCTAAGGTTTCATCCTACTGTCATGGCGGGGGCAGGAGCGCCGGTAATTGAATTTATGGTGGATACCTCACGGAAGAAAAAGGGAGGTTACATCCTGATTGTGGAAGGAGCTATACCCACTGCTAAAGGTGGTATCCATGGCATAGTGGGCGAGAAAGATGGTAAGCCAATGACTATGCAATCCTGGGTGGAAACATTGGCCAAGGACGCCTTGACGGTTGTGGCTCTGGGTAGTTGTGCTGCTTTTGGTGGAATTCCCGCAGCTCATCCTAACCCTACTCAGTGTCGCAGCGTCGGTGAGATTCTGCAAGCTAAGGGTATTGGTACTCCCTTGGTAAACATCCCTGGTTGTCCACCACACCCTGACTGGTTTGTCGGCACAGTGGCAAGCATCCTGCTTTCTGGTCTGCCGAGGCCGGAGGATTTGGATGAACATAGGCGCCCTAAGGCTTTCTATGGGCAAACAATCCACGAAAACTGTCCACGGCGAGCCTACTATGATGAGAATAAGGTTGCTAAAAAGTTTGGCGATCCCGGGTGCAATTACGAATTGGGATGCAGGGGAC